>JAXDHK010000449.1:0-5579 GCA_034664545.1 Solirubrobacteraceae bacterium | reverse complement strand
GAATCCTCCGGCTCGTGCGCTCGGCCCACCCCCCGGCCGGGGCGACCACGATCATCGTCGCCTCCGGACTCCTCGCCCAGCCCAGGCAGATGGCCGACGTCGTCGTCGGCGTGCTCCTCCTCACCGCCTCGGGCTGGGCGGTCAACCGCGTCATGGGCGTCCCGGCCCCCCGCTGGGCGGCCCAGGGAGGGCTTCCGACCCGCCGGCGCCGGCGCCGACCGCGACGACCGCGAAAGTCACCCGGCCCCGGGTGACCACCGCCTCCCCCATGGTGTGGGTGGGCGCCCGCCGCCGTTCGGTCGGCGAGCCCGGGTTGAAGATCTGAAAGCCGGCCCGCTCGGCGTGCTCGGGCATGTGCGTGTGGCCGAAGACCACGGCGTCGGCTTCGGGGAACCAGCTCCGGAGGCGGTCGAGCCGCGCGCGGGCGGGCCCCGGTTCGTGGACCATCCCGATCCGGACCCCCTCGAACTCGACGACCAGGCGGCCCGGGAGGACGGCCCGGACCCCGGCGTTGTCGACGTTCCCGTGGATCGCGTGGACCGGTGGACCGAGCGAGCGGAGCTCCGACAACACGGCCGAGTCGACGAGGTCGCCGGCGTGGAGGATCGCGTCGGCACGGCGAGCCCGCTCCAGCGCGTCGTCGGGGATCGTGCGCCCGCCCCGCGGGAGGTGGGTGTCGCTGAGGATGGCCAGCCGGGTGGGCAAGGCGGCTACCCCCCGGCGGCGGCGGCCAGGAGGACCGGGGCCACCTGCTTCTTGCGGCTCATGACGCCCGGGAGGTCGAGGATCCCGTCGACCGGCCGCCGTCCGAACGCCCGCTCGACGAGCTGCTCGGGCCCGGCCGCCAGGAGCGTCGTGCTCTGGGCGAGGATGTCGGTAACCATCAGCGCCGACACCAGGTGGTCGCGCCGGGCGCGGAGGGCGGCGACCGCCTCCAGGAGCTCGTCGAGGCGCTCGTTCAGGGCCGTCCCCACCGTCTCGATCTGGGCGACGCTCAACGTCCGGCCGGCGTCGAGCTCGTACTCCTTGAGGTCGCGGACGACGAGGTCGGCCGCCGAGACCCTCGAGACATCGGAGCTCTGCTCGAACATCTCGCGCCCGAACGCCGTCCCGTCGATCCCGAGCAGGTCCTCGACGTAGGTCTTGGCCCGCCGGTCGCGGTCGGTCGTCGTCGGCGACGTCAGGAGCACGGTGTCGGAGAGGATCGCCCCCAGCAGCATCCCCGCCGTCGACTTCCTCGGCTCGACCCCGGCCTGGCGGAACCGCTCGACGACGAGGGTCGCGGTCGACCCGACCGGGTCGAACGTCGCCGTCACCGGGAGCTTCGTCTCGATCGACCCGATGTGGTGGTGGTCGAGGATCTCGACGATCTCGGCCTCCTCGATCCCCGGGACGCTCTGCGCCCGCTCGGCATGGTCGACGAGCACCACCTGGCGAAGCTTCGGAGCGACCAGGTCCGACCGGGTCACCAGGCCCAACGGGCGCCCGGCCTGGTCGACGGCGACCGCCGCCCGGTAGTGGACGTCCTTGATCTGGTCGGCGATGTCGCTGATCAGGTCGTTGCCCCCCACGGTCAGGGGATCCCCCTCGATCAGGGCGTGGCATGGCTCCGACAGGGTCACCATCCGACTCGTCACGTAGCTGTCGAGGTTCGAGACCACGACCGCCGTCCCGGCCGCCCGGGCCAGCTCGAGGATCCGGTCGTCGGGGACGGTGCCGTTGCTCGCCACCAGCAGCGAGACGCCCGCCGCGATCGCCCGCTCCTGGGAGTCCGGCCGGTCGCCGACCACCACGACGTCCCCGGGGCCCACCCGGCTCGGGCGCCGGGCGTCCATCGCCTGGACCCACACCCGTCCCCGGATCTGGCACTCCTCCCCGACCAGCAGGCGGCCGCCCAGGACATGGACGATCGCCCGCAGCGAAGTCGGCGCGTCCAGGCGCGACGCCTCCCGCGACTCCCGGATGTACCGCCGGGCCAGCGCCCGCTCGGTCAGCACCCCGCACAGCACCCCGGCGTCGTCGACGATCGGCACCAGATCGAGGCCCGCGCCGGCCATGAGCAGCCCGACCGGTCGGACCGGGTCGCGGCGGTTGGCGGTCGGGAACGTCGTGCGCATCACGTCGCGGACCCGGAGCTTGGCGTGGGCCAGGAAGTCCGGGAGCCGGGCTCCGCTGCGGCCGATCAGCCACTCCGTCTGGGCGTTGGCGTCGCCCAGCCGGACCGGGATGTACTCGCTCTCGAGGTCGAGCCGATTCTTCAGCTCGGCGTAGCCGATCGCCGCCGCGATCGAGTCCGAGTCCGGGTTGCGGTGCCCGCACACGTAGACCCGCGGGATCGCCGGCTGCCCGACGTAGCTGAGATCGCGGCTGGCTTGGGGCACGTCGGCCAAGGATAGGCGGCAGGGTGACCCCGGCGAAGCCGTGCCTTGGGCGATCCCGGCGAGCCGGGGACGGGATCAGCAGGTGGTGACGGCCGAGCTGCTGTGGGGCGCGGTCAGCTCGATCGACGCCGAGGCGACGTTGGTCTTGTCGAAGGTCTGGGGGTCGGCGCTCCGGAGGGTGATGAGGACGGCCGACTGATTGCGGCCGAACGTCTTGCGAAGGATCCTGCTCCGGTACTCGACGACCTCGCAGGTGCCGCCGATCCGCTTGACGAACACCCGCTTGCTGTCGGACGGGACCTCCTCGTCGGCGACGAGGCGGGCCTCGTTGTCCTTGAGGGGCGGGTTGGCGTGGAACTGCTCCTGGAAGGCGATGACGCGGCCGCCGGTCGTCTTGATGTTCAGGAAGTTGGTGCTCCCGGGGATGACGACCGTGCTCCCGGCGTAGAGGTGGGAATCGTTGAACGTCAGGGTCTCGGCCCCGATCCCCCCGAGCGGGCAGGCGGAGGGGAGCTCCTTGGGCGGGGCGGTGCAGTGGGGATCGAGGCTGCTCGGGTTCGGCTTGTCCAGGCCGGCCCCCTTGACGCCGAACAGGCCGCAACCGGCCAGGGTCATGGCCAGGCCGATCAGTCCGACGGTCTGCGCCGCCGCGCGTGTTCTCATGGCCCACCATCTATCAGGTTGAGCGGGATCGTGCGCCCCCGTCGGGACGGGGAACCTGGGGTGAGATCGAGGCCGGGAGGGCCCCCCGCGGCCCGACGGATCGGGGCGGCCGACCCCGGTTCCGCCATAATTCCCGGCGACCCGCGGCGGGGCCGCCAGCCCGCCGCTCCCCGAGCCAGAGAGAGCCCGCGATGTCCGAGGACCCCCTCGCTCCCGCCGATCAAGATCTCGCCGCCCTTGGGTCCTACGCGGTCCAGGACGGCTTTCTCCTCGACCTGATCATGCTCGCCGACAGCGGCATCAGCACGTCGGTCGGGCTGCTCGTCAACGGGATGATCGTCCTCGGGGCCGTTTCCCCGCCGAGCCTGGCCGCCGGGGAGGTCGACGCCGAGCGGCGCCGGATCGTCGGCCTGAGCGAGCGCCCGGAGGAGATGTCCGACGACGAGTGGGAGTCGGCCCGGGAGCGCTTCGCCGAAGCCAACCGGCGGGCGCTCGACCGGACCGAGGACGCCCGGAACCGGCTCGAGCGCGACGTCGAGCTCTACGGGGGCGGGGAGCCGATCGACGAGGCGCTCGCCCCGGCCATGCTGACCCGCCGCCTGATCGGCCACCGGGCCCGGCCGTTCCTCACCCTGTGCGACGTCCAGCTCGTTGCTCCGGGGAACCCGGGGATCGCCCGGATCGCCGTGCTCCGGGTCGCGGTCAGCCAGATCGGAGCCTGGTGGGTCATTCGCCACGACGAGACGGGCCGGGCGAGCTTCCCCCTCTTCCAGGTCGAGGAGCCCGACGCCGGCTAGGATTCAGGGTGTGACCAGGGTCTACCTCAAGCCGTCGTGCTCGGCCTGCCAGGCGGTGGTCGAGCTGCTCGACTCCCGGGGGATCGAGTACGAGGCGATCGACTACTACGTCGCTCCGATCGGCGAGGATCGCCTCCGCGAGCTGGTGGCCAAGGCCGGCGGCCGAGCCCGTGACCTCCTGCGGACGCGCGACCGGCCGGAGCTCGCCGACTCGGACCACACCGACGACGAGCTGATCGCCCTGATCGCCGGGAACCCCGACCTCGTCGGGCGGCCGATCGTCGAGCACGGGGATGCCGCCCTGGTGGCCCGGCCTCCCGAGCGGGCGCTCGAGGTTCTCGACCCCGCCGAGTCCTAGGCCCCGGCGGGCCCGGGAAGGATGGCCGCCGGGAAGGGGATGGCGGCCCGGACGGGGATGGCCGCCGGGAAGGAGCCGCCGGACGCGGTCGGGAAGGCGAGGGTCGGCGTCGTCGTCCCCGTCCACGGGTGGGCGCCCTACCTGGCCGAGACCCTCGACGGGGTGATGGCCGAGGAGCCCGGGGAGATCGTCGTGGTCGACGACGGGTCGGACCCCCCGGTCGAGCTCGACCCGGCCCACGTGTCCGCCTGCCGCCTCGTCCGGCTCGAGCGCCGGCGAGGTCTGGCCGGGGCCCGGGCGGCCGGGATGGCCGCGCTCGAGACGGAGCTCGTCGCCCTGTGCGACGGGGACGACGTCTGGGAGCCGGGTTCGCTCGGGCTGCGGGTGGCGGCCATCGGTGACGCCGCGGCCTGCTTTGCCCGGTCGGTGATCGTCGGGCCCGACGACCGGCCGACGGGCGAGCGGTGGGACGTGCCCGAGCGCCTCGAGCTGCCCGAGCTCTACGAGCGCAACCCGCTCTGCGTGTCCGGGGTGCTCCTGCGACGGGAGGCGGTCGCCCGGGCCGGGGGCCTCGAGTGCGACCTGCGCCGGTGCGAGGACTGGGAGCTCTGGCTGCGCCTGCTCGGCCGGGGCGAGCGCCTGGTCTACGAGCCGCGGGCGGTCGTCCGCTACCGGCGCCGGGCCGGGGCCCTCAGCGGGGACATCGCCGGCCTGGCCCGGGACCAGCTCGCCGTCCACGCCCGGCACGCCGGCCTCGTGTCCGACGCCTGCGCCGCGCGCGTCCGGCGGTCCGATCTCCGGGCGCTGGCCGACGGGCTGGTTCGGGAGCGGCGGTACGCGCGGGCCCGGGCCGCGCTCGGGGAGGCCGGGGCGGCCTGGTCGCTCGACGCGCTCGTGCTCCGGGTGCCCGGGCTCCGGGCGCTCCGGGGGCGGCGGGATCCCTACCGGCGGGGATGAGCGGGAGTCGGGTCGGGGGGGAGTGGGTCAGTGCGCGCGCCGACGGCGGGGGCGACCCGGGCTTGGCATACTGGTGCGTCCCCATCTCGGGGGGCGTAGCTCAGTTGGTTAGAGCGCCGGCCTGTCACGCCGGAGGTCGCGGGTTCGAGTCCCGTCGCTCCCGTCCTGCGACCCGCTGAGGATCGGCGGGGCGCGTGCGCGGATTCTTCGCGCCTTGCCGCTACCGAGCCAGCGCCGCACGCCGCGCTCGTCGCGGTGGCAGGCTGATCCCGAGGCGGCCGATCTCGACGGTCGTAGCTAGCTCATCCGGACACGGCTCGGCGTGCGGGACAGCGCCGCGGCGAGGTCGAAGCATCCGCGGTCGAGCGCCTGATCCCAGAGGTCGTCCCGAGGTCGTCAAGGCGCCGGGCCGACATCCGCCAA
>JAXDHK010000448.1:0-5000 GCA_034664545.1 Solirubrobacteraceae bacterium | reverse complement strand
GCGACCCAGCCCGGCTTCCCCGACGGCTCCGACCCGATCGCCACCACCGCCCCCCGGATCGCCCTCCTGGCCGGCGACCGCCTCCAGCACCGGCTCGACCTGATCGGCCAGGGCGAGCCCTGCCCGGAGATCCGGGCCCGGGCCCGGCACGGCTGGGTCGTCGTGCTCGACTTCCCCCGCTTCCTGATCAAGTTCTTCCCCACCAGCCCGGCCGGGGCCTGCTTCGCCGGCCGCCGTCCCGCGTTCGCCGCGGGCGACTTCCGCGTCTACCGTATGGATCCCCCGACCACCCCGAGCCCACCCCGACCGAGGAGCCACCCATGACCGCCACCGCCACCACGACCCCGATCACCGGCGTCGACTTCGCGATCGTGCCGACCAAGGACTTCGCCGCGGCGACCGAGTTCTACGGCACCGTGCTCGGCCTCCCCTGCTCGGCTCGCTACGGCCAGCGGCCGGGCGCCGAGTTCGAGACCGGCAACCTCACCCTCGCCGTGATCGAGTCCGAGGCGATGGGCCTCACCTACCGCCCGAACACGAACGCGATCGCCCTGCGGGTCGACGACGTCCCCACCGCCCGCGCCGAGCTCGAGTCCCGGGGTGTCACCTTCGGGGCCGACACCCTCGACACGAGCGTGTGTCACATGGCGTTCTTCACCGACCCCGACGGCAACCCCCTGATGCTCCACCACCGCTACGCCCCCCGCTCCCCGGCCGAGTCCTGACCACCCGACGCACCCCCGGGGCCCCGGGTCGACCCGACCCGGCTCCACCCCCACCCCGGCCCGGACGGTCAGCCCGCCACGCGCTCGAGGATCTCGTCGCTGACCTCGAAGTTCGCGTGGACCGCGCTCACGTCGTCGTTCTCCTCGAGCGTCTCGATCAGGCGCAGCAGCTTGCCCGCGGCCTCCTCGTCGACCTCGACGCGCATCGTCGGCTGCTGGGTGACCTCGGCGCTCTCGATCTCGACCCCCGCCGCCTCGAGGGCGCCGCGGACGGCCGGGAGGTCCCCCGGGTCGCTGAGCACCTCGAGCGTGTCCCCGTCGGTCAGGATGTCCTCGGCCCCGGCTTCGATCGCCGCCAGGAGGTCGTCCTCCCCGTACCGGGCGCCGTCGACCACGATCAGGCCGCGCTTGTTGAAGAGGTAGGCGACGCTCCCCGGCTCCCCGAGGTTGCCCCCACCCTTCCCGAGGAGGTGGCGCATGTCGGCCGCCGTCCGGTTGCGGTTGTCGGTCAGCGTCTCGATCAGGAGCGCCACCCCGCCGGGCCCGTAGCCCTCGTAGACGACCGCGGCGAAGGCCTCGGCGTCGGCCCCGGCCCCCACGCCCTTGGCGATCGCCCGCTCGATGTTGTCCTTGGGCATCGAGGCGTCCTTGGCCTTCTGGACGGCGTTGCCCAGGGCGGCGTTCATCTCGGGGTCCCCCCCGCCCTCGCGCGCCGCCACGGTGATCGCCCGGGCGAGCTTCGTGAAGTGCTGACCCCGGCGCGCGTCGACGATCGCCTTCTTGTGCTTGATCGACGCCCACTTCGAATGACCTGACATGCCGTTGATTCTAGAGGGCGTCCGGCGGGGTCGGGGCATGACGGCGGTACCAGGCGACCGTCCGGCGCACCCCCTCGGCCAGGTCGACCCCCGGCGCCCATCCCGTCAGCCGGGCGAGCTTCCCGTGGTCGACGACCTGCCGGGCGAGCTCCCCCCGGGGCACCCCGGCCCCCCGGATGTCCGGGTCGAAGGGCGCCCCGACGGCGTCGAACACCGCCCGCACGATGTCCAGTACCCGGTGGGTCTCCCCGCCCCCGGCGTTGAACGCCTCCCCCGCCGCCCCCCCGCCCCCGGGCGCGTCGGCCAGCGCCCGGTCGAGCGCCAGGTAGGCGGCGACCGCGTCCTCGACGTAGAGGAAGTCCCGCTCCGGGGTCCCGTCCGACCGGATCACCGCCCGCCGGCCGGCCAGCGCCGACCAGACCGAACCGGGGACCAGGCGGCTCGGGTTCATGTCCCCGCCCCCGTACACGTTGGCCAGCCGGGTGACCGCGACCCGGAGGCCGTAGCTCGTCCAGTAGCTCCGGGCGATCACGTCGGCCGCCGCCTTGCTCGCGTCGTAGGGGTCGGCGGCCCGGAGCGGCAGCTCCTCGGTGCACGACCCGGGCGCCCCCGGCCCGTAGACGGTGTCTGACGAGGCGACGATCACCCGGCCGACCCCGGCCGACCGGCACGCCTCGAGGAGGTTCCACGTCCCGGCCACGTTGGTCTCGAAGGTCGTCCCCGGCGCGGTCCGCGCCGCGGCGAGGATCGGCTGCCCGGCCAGGTGGAAGACGACGTCGATCGGGGCCCGCCCCCCACCGGCGCCGCCCCCGCCACCGCCGCCACTCCCGCCCCCGCCCCCGGCGCCGCCGCCGCCGAGCGCCCGCCGGAGCGCCCCGGCGTCGCGGACGTCACCCCGGACGAGCTCGACCCGGTCGCGGGTCCCCTCGACCGAGAGGGCCGAGCCCGGGCGGTCGCCGCGCTCGAGCACGGTGACCTCGTCCCCCCGGTCGAGCAGCCCCTTGACCAGCCACGAACCGATCAGCCCGTGGCCGCCGGTGACGAACGCCCGGCTCACCGCGCCCGCCGGGTCACCCGCCCCAGACGCGCCACGGCGGCGCCCCCGAGCGCCAGAGGTCGTTGAGGAGGACGGCGTCCTTGTAGGTGTCCATGCACTCCCAGAAGCCCTCGTGCCGGTAGGCCGCGAGCTCGCCCTCCCCGGCCAGCCGTTCGAGCGGCTCGCGCTCGAGGACGCTGTCGGGCTTGAGGTAGCCGAGCGTCTCGGGCTCGCAGATGAAGAAGCCCCCGTTGATCCAGTGCTCCGACCGGGGCTTCTCCCGGAAGCCCCGGACCCGGCCGTCGTCGGAGAGCTCGGTGATCCCGAACTGGAGCTCCGGGCGCACGACGGTCATCGTCGCCACCGACCCCGACTCCTCGTGGCGGGCGATCAGATCGTCGAGCCGGACGTCGGCCACCCCGTCCGCGTAGGTCGCGCAGAACCGGCCGCCCCCGACCCGGTCGGCGAGCGCGTGGATCCGCCCCCCGGTCGGGGTCTCGAGCCCGGTGTCGACGCACTCGACGCTCACCCGGGGCGGCCAGGCGTGCCCGGCGGCGAACTCCTCGATCAGCTCGCCCCGGTACCCGGTGGCCAGGACGAAGTCGGTGAAGCCCTGGGCCGCGTAGATCTGGATCACGTGCCAGACGATCGGCAGGCCCCCGATCTCGACCAGAGGCTTCGGGATCGAGGCCGTGTGCTCCTGGAGGCGAGTTCCCCGCCCGCCGCAGAGGATCACCACCGGGGTCGCGGCGCGCGGGCTCATCGGCGGGCAGTATGACGGCCGCCCCGGAGCGCCCGGTGGAGTCCCCTTCCGGGGCACGGCCGACTACATTGACGGCGTGCTCGTGCCCGACGAAGCCGTCGACACCGCGGCGCCGATCCCGGGCCCGGCCGCCGCCCCGGCGGCCCCGGCGCCCCCGGCCGACGCGGGCGGGCGGTCAGAGGTCGCCGGCGGCGAGGCCGACCGGGCCGCCGCGCCCCCGGACGACGCCGCGGCCCGGGCGGCGGCCGGACGCGGGGAGTTCCTGGCCGGGGACGGGATCCGGGGGGTCGGGCTGGTCTGCATCATCGTCGCCCACCTGGCCGGGGGGACGCTGGTCATCGACGGGGTCTACGACCGCGGCTTCCGAGCCGGGTACGGGGCGGTGGCCGGGGTCATCCTCTCCGGCCTCCAGCTCGCCCTCCCGGTGTTCTTCGTGCTCTCGGCCTACCTGATCTCCCGGCCGTACATCCACGCCTACGTCCTCAACCGCCGCACCCCGTCCCTGCGCCGCTACCTCCGCCACCGGGTCCTGCGGATCATCCCGGTGTTCTGGCTCCTCGGCGCCGTGATGTTCGCCGTCTACGGGACCTATCACTCGTCGGCGGCCCAGGTCGCCGCCGTGTTCGGCTTCCTCCAGATCTACACGCCGAGCCGGGCGGCAAACTTCCTGGGCCAGGCCTGGACGATCGACGTCGAGGTCGCCTTCTACCTGATCGTCCCCCTCACCGGCTGGGTGATCGGGGCCGCCACCCGGCGCTTCGGCGCCTGGCGCGGGGGGCGCGAGCTCTCCCAGCGCGGCCGGGTGGCCCTCGTCGTCGGCCTGCTCGCCGCCGCGACCCTGGCCAGCGCCTACATCCGGGCGACCCGGCTCGGAACGCTCTGGAGCGAGAGCCCCCCGGCGACGTTCTACTTCTTCGCTCCGGGGATCGCCCTCGCCGCGCTCGAGCTCGAGCTCAGCGGGGCCCTGGCCCGGGGGCGGGTGCCCCACCTCTCCCGAGTCCTGGGCATCGGGGCGCTGGCGCTCGGGCTCGTCCTGGCGGTCGGGACCTCCGACCAGAGCAACGTCCTCCTCGACGCCCGGGACATCGCCACCACGCTCGGCGTCGCCCTGGCCACCGGGCTCGCCTTCGCCGCCCTCCTCGCCCGGCAGTGCGCCCGGGGCGACAGCCCCCGGTGGGTCGACAACCGGGTCTCCCGGGCCCTCGGCGCCCGGTCGTATCCGTGCTACATCATCCAGAGCGCCACGGTCTT
The DNA here is from genome assembly GCA_034664545.1 of Solirubrobacteraceae bacterium. Classification (GTDB taxonomy): domain Bacteria; phylum Actinomycetota; class Thermoleophilia; order Solirubrobacterales; family Solirubrobacteraceae; genus Palsa-513. The sequence continues at coordinate 407 of JAXDHK010000448.1, read as the reverse complement.
CGAGGCCATCAAGATCGTCGGGCGGGTCGGCGGTGGCCCGTGGACCGAGCTCCTCGCCCTGACCGCGCTCGGGCTTCCGCTGACCCTGGCCGCCGGGGCGATCGTCCACGCGGCCGTCGAGCGGCCGGTCCTCGCCTGGGGGCGGGGCCGCAGCTACCGGGCCGTGGCCGCGCGCCAGGCGTGAGCCGGCCGGCGCCCGCCGCCGGGATCCCGAGCCCGGTCCCGCCGGCGGCGGCGACCGCGGGGTCGTCCCCGGCCGGGGGGGACGCCGCGGTCTGGGTCGGGGCCGCCGGGGCCGCCGGGCTGCTCGGCCTGGCCGCCCTCGTCCTCGCCCCGCCGATCAGCCGCCTCCTCTTCCCCCCGGTCGACGTCCACTTCTTCCCGATCTGGCAGGGGCTCGTCCACCC
>JAXDHK010000447.1:0-9644 GCA_034664545.1 Solirubrobacteraceae bacterium | reverse complement strand
GTCGATCGTCGGCCCCGGCCCCTCGAAGATGAGCACCGAGGCGACGTGGGCGTGGGCCGGGGAGGTGTCCTCGAGCGCGAGCAGCTCCGTGTCGAGGAGGCTGAGACGGTCGGGGTTGGTCACCGCTGTGTTTGTGCCATCCCGGGTCCGGCCGGCCGGACGCCGGTGGGTGCGATATCCTGGGGCGAACAATTGTTCGTCTGCCGAGTCGGTCCCGCCGTGCGGGGCCGAACGGGGGAACCCATTGCTCGGGCCGGTGCATCGACTGCACCCTCCCGGCAGGGGCGGGTCGGCCACCTGACCGCGGCCGTAGCGACAGCCACCCGAGCTCGTCCATCGAGCCCGGGGCCGCCGCGAGCCCGTTACCCCGCTCGGGGGGCCCAGGTACCCCGTCTGGGGCCCAGGTACCCGTTTGGGGGCCAGGCACCCCGTTCGGGGCACGGGCACCCCGTCCCGGGCACGGGCACCCAGGCACCCCGTCCGGGGCACATGCACCCGACCCGTAGGCACAGGCACCCCGTCCGGGGCACAGGCACCCGACCCGTAGGCACACCAAAGACAAGGAGGCCCGATGAGGCCGCAGCTCGACCTAACTTCCGGCCGTCTGATGCTGGCGCTCGGCGCCGTCGGACTCGGCGGGGCCTGGACCGGCTCCGCCGGGGCCGACCCGACCGCCCGGTCCACCGCGCCCGGTCCCGCGACCGCGGTGCCCCGGGCTGGTCGGGCCCCGACCGGTGCCCCGACCCCGAACGCCGTGCTCGGCAGCTCCGCCGCGGCGCCGTCGCCGGCCGGCGCCCCTCCCGGGGAGCTCGTGCTCGGCGCCGCCACCGGGCCGTCGTCCGCCGGGGCCTCCGCCGGGCAGCTGGTGCTCGACGCCGCCACGGGGCCGTCGGCCGCCGTCGCCCCCGCCGGGCCGCTCGTGCTCGACGGGCTCCCGGCCGCGTCCGCACCCCTCGGCATCCTCGGCGGGGGCGCCCGGCCGGCGACCACCGCCCCAGAGCATCCCCCCCGGCCGGCGGCGACGATCTCGGTTCAGTCGACCCGGCGCAACCTGCTGGTCGGGGGGCGTCTGTCGGTCTTCGGCGCCCTGCGCCCCGGCGCCGCCCGGCGCCCGGTCTGGCTCGAGGAGCGCCGCGGGAGCGGGTGGGTGACGATCGCCAGGGGCGCGACCGGCCCGACCGGCGGCTATCGCCTCGGGTTCACGCCCCCGGCTCCGGGGACGCTCGCCCTCCGGGTCCGCGCCGCCGTCCAGGGGCTCGGCCGGCCGGCGCTCGGCGCCCTCGGCGCGGTCAACGTCTACCGGCTGGCCGGGGCCTCCTGGTACGGGCCCGGGGGCTCGCTGGCCTGCGGGGGGACGCTGACCGCCGGCCGGCTCGGCGTCGCCCACAAGACGCTCCCTTGCGGGACGCTCGTCCGCCTCCACCTCGGCAACCGGACGGTCCGGGTCCCCGTCATCGACCGGGGGCCCTACGTCTCCGGGCGCGACTACGACCTCACCCCGGCGACCAAGCGGGCGCTCGGGTTCGGCGACACCGGCCAGGTCTGGGCCACCCGCTGAGGACGGCTACCATCCGGCGCCCGTGAGGCTCGGCATCATCACCGGCTCGGGCACCTATGCGCTCGAGGCCTTCGAATCCCCGGCGGCCCGGGAGATCTCGACCCGGTTCGGCCCGGTCGTGGTCACCGAGGGGGGGTTCGCCGGGGCCGACGTGGTCCACGTCTCCCGCCACGGCGAGGGCCACCCCCGGCTCTCGAGCCACGTCAACCACCGGGCGAACATCCTCGGGTTGCGGGAGGCCGGGGTCGAGGCGATCCTGGCCGCGACGGTCTGCGGGGCGGTCGACCCCGGGGTTCCCCTGGGCGGGCTGATCGTGTTCGACGACCTCCACTTCCTGGCCAACCGCCTCCCCGACGGGTCGCTCTGCTCCCTCCACGGGGAGGGCCGGCCCGGCCGGGGCCACTGGATCTTCGACGGCCCGTTCGGCGACCCGCTTCGCGCCGCGCTCCTGGCCGGGGCGGCCGCGGCCGGGCGCCCGGCGCGCGACGGTGGGTGCTACGGCCACGTCGACGGTCCCCGCTTCAACTCCCGGACCGAGATCCGGATGCTCGCCCAGTGCGGGGTGACCGCGGTCAGCCAGACCGCCGGCCCCGAGACGGTCCTCGCCGGCGAGGCCGAGATCCCCTACGCGCTGATCGGCTACGCGACCGACTACGCCAACGGGGTCAAGGACGAGCCGACCCCGGTGACCGAGCTGATCCGCCTGATCGGCGAGAGCACCGACGCGTTCGCCCGGACTCTGGCCGCCGCGGTCGGGGAGCTCGCGGGCACCGCCGGACCGATCCCGCCGACCGGGACCCACTTCCGCTTCGACTAGGGCGCCGGCCCGGCCGACCGGGCCCTGTGACCGATCTCACACAACCCGGGCGGGGAATCCGGCCTAATTCGGGTCGTGCCCACCCGCGCCCGCCCGCCCGCGTCCGGACCATTTGACAATTCCCCGGCCGTCGGTCAGGGTCCTGGGGTGGGTCCGGTCAGGCTGTCTCACGCAGGTTCCCCGGGCTGGATCGGATGAGCGTCCCCGCCCCCGGAGCGTCCGACCACTTCGACGCCATCGTCGTCGGATCGGGGTTCGGCGGGTCGGTGACCGCGGCGCGCCTGGCCGAGGCCGGCCGGCGGGTCTGCCTGCTCGAGCGGGGCAAGGCCTACCCCCCGACCTCCTTCCCCCGGAGCCCGCTCGGGATGAAGCACAACTTCTGGGACCCGAGCGAGGGTCTCCACGGGATGTTCGACCTCTGGTCCTTCGACGGGATCGACGCCGTCTGCGCCTCGGGGCTCGGGGGCGGGTCGCTGATCTACGCCAACGTCCTCCTGCGCAAGGACGAGCGCTGGTTCGTCACCGAGGATCTCGCCCGGGGCGGCTACGAGGACTGGCCGGTCACCCGGGCCGATCTCGACCCCCACTACGACGAGGTCGAGCGGCGCATCGGGGTCCAGCGCTACCCCCTCGACGCGCCCCCCTACGACCGGACGTCCAAGGTCCTGGCCTACCGGGACGCCGCCGACCGGCTCGGGCTCGACTGGTCGCTCGTGCCCCTGGCGGTGACCTTCGCCAACCCCGGGGCCGCCCCCGTCCCCGGAGAGCCGATCCTCGAGGCCCGGGCGAACCTCCACGGGCGCACCCGCCAGACCTGCCGGCTGTGCGGGGAGTGCGACGTCGGCTGCAACTACGGGGCCAAGAACACCCTCGACTACACCTACCTGACCGACGCCTGGCACGCCGGGGCCGACCTGCGCACCCGCTGCGAGGTCCGGTCGTTCGAGCCGCGGGACGCAGGCGGCTACGCCGTCCACTACGTCCACCACGACCCCGAGGCCGAGGGGCACCCGACCCGGACCGCCGAGCTGCCCCGGGAGACGCTGACCTGCGATCGCCTGATCCTCTCGGCCGGGACGCTCGGGACCAACTGGCTGCTCCAGCGCAACCGGGCCGCCCTCCCGGGGATCTCCCCGGCGCTCGGCCGGGGCTTCTCGGGCAACGGCGACCTCCTGACCTTCGCCCTCCGGTCCACCCAGGAGGTCGACGGCCGGCGGGTGACCCGGGTGATCGACCCGGGGCACGGCCCGGTGATCACGAGCGCGATCCGGGTCCCCGACACCGTGGACGGGGGCGACGGGCGCGGGTTCTACCTCGAGGACGCCGGCTTCCCCGAGTTCGCGAGCTGGATTCTCGAGATGCTCGAGGAGCCCGCGGCGATCGCCGCCGCCGCCCCCCGGGCCGCCCATTTCGTCTGGTCGATGCTCCGCGGCCACCGCCAGTCCGAGATGGGCGACCTCGCCTCGGCCCTCCTCGGGACCTGCGAGCTCTCCTCGAGCCTCATGCCCCTCCTCGGCATGGGCCGGGACATCCCCGACGGGAATATGTCGCTCAAGGACGAGCGGCTCGAGCTCGACTGGTCAAAGCACGGGGCGTCGTCGGTCTACTTCGACCGGGTCCGGGAGGTCTCCCGCCGGGTCGCCGAGGAGCTCGGGGCCGACCTGGTCGACAACCCGATCTGGCACGCCAACCGGGTGGTCACCGTCCACGGGCTCGGGGGCGCCCGGATGGGGCGGAGTCCGGAGACCGGGGTCGTCGACTCCTACGGGCGCGTGTTCGGCCACCCCGGGCTCTACATCGCCGACGGATCGGTCATGCCCGGCCCGGTCGGGGCCAACCCGTCGTTGACGATCGCAGCCCTGGCCAATCGATTCGTGGAGGCGATCTTGGAAGAGCCAAGCAGTCCGTCCGGCGCAGCTCCCACCCCCCCGGCGCCGGCCCCGGCGCCCGATGCCGGGTCCCGGCCGGGGTCCGCGTCCGGTCCGCCGGTCTCGCTGTCGTTCACCGAGGAGATGAAGGGCTACGTGACCTTCGGCGAGTCCGACTTCGACCGGGGCTACCGGACGGGCAAGAAGGCGGGGACGGCGTTCATGTTCCACCTGACGATCACCGCCGACGACGTCGAGGGCTTCATCGCCGACCCGAAGCACACCGGTCGGGCCGAGGGATGGATCGAGTCGGACGCGTTCGGGGGGAGGATGCCGGTCACCCGGGGGGTGTTCAACCTGTTCGTCGACCAGGACTCCCCGGCCCACAAGCGCATGTTCTACCGGCTCGAGTTCGCCGACGGCGAGCAGCACCCCCTGACCATGACCGGCTACAAGGAGGTCCTCCACGACCGGCCACTCGACGAGTGGTCGGACACGACCACCCTGTTCACCCGGGTGCTCTCCGGAGACGTGGCCGAGGGGACCGACGCCGACGCCGACGCCGGCGCCGGGGCCGAGGTCGTGGCCGGGGGCATCCTCCACATCCATCCGCTCGACTTCGCTCGCCAGATGACGACCTTCCGGGTGGTGCCGGCCGACCGGGTCGACGCCCTCGGGCGCTTCGGCCTCCTGTTCGCCGGCGACCTCTGGAGCGTCTACCGGCCGGGGGCCCGGGCTTGACCGACCAGACCGACCGGGTCGTCGAGTTCGCCACCGACGACGGCGTCCGGTGCAACGTGATCAACGTCCGGGGCCCGGGTCCCCCGACCAAGGGCCCGGTCATGCTCGTCCACGGAGCCGGGGTCCGGGCCAACATCTTCCGGGCCCCGAGCGGGCGCAACCTGGTCGACGTGCTCGTCGACGAGGGCTGGGACGTCTGGCTGGAGAACTGGCGCGGGTCGATCGACATCCCCCACAACCACTGGACGCTCGACCAGGCGGCGGTCTACGACCATCCCCGGGCGGTCCGGACCGTGTGCGAGGAGACCGGAGCCGACGAGATCAAGGCGGTCATCCACTGCCAGGGCTCGACCAGCTTCATGATGAGCGCCCTCGCCGGCCTCGTCCCCGAGGTGACCACGATCGTCTCGAACGCGGTCTCGGTCCATCCGATCGTCCCCCCCCTCGCCAACCTGAAGCTCCGCTCGATGATCCCGATCACCGCCCGGGTGCTCGGCTACCTCGACCCCCAGTGGGGGCGGGTCGGGGCGCCGTGGGTGGTTCCCAAGCTGGTCGACGCCTGGATCCGGGTCTCCCACCACGAGTGCGAGAACGACGTCTGCAAGTGGTCGAGCTTCACCTACGGGGCCGGGAAGCCGACCCTCTGGCGCCACGAGAACCTCAACGACGAGACCCACGACTGGCTGAAGGACGAGTTCGCCGCGGTTCCCCTGACCTTCTTCACCCAGATCGTCCGGTGCGTCCGGGCCGGCCGGCTCCTCTCGGTCGACGGGCACCCCGAGCTCCCGGCCGACTTCACCGCCCAGGCCCCGGAGACCGACGCCCGGATCGTCTTCCTGGCCGGGGCCCGGAACGCGTGCTTCACGGCCGGGAGCCAGCGCGCCTCCCACGCCTGGTTCGCCGGGTACGCCCCCCGGCGGACCGCCCTCCACGTCTTCGACGGCTACGGCCACCTCGACGTGTTCATGGGCCGGGACGCCGCCCGCGACTGCTTCCCGACCATCCTCCGCGAGCTCGAGGTGAGCTGATGGGCCTCCCCGGCCGACTCCGGCGCGAGACCGGGCGCCACGCCCTGGTCGACACCATCCCGTTCACCCTGCCCGTCGCCTCCCACGACAGTCCGGCCCTGATCGCCCTGTTCACGATCGACGCCCGCGCGGCCGCCGCCCTCCTCCCCGGGAACGAGGTCCACCCGCTCCGCCTCTGGGGCTCGCGGGCGGCCCTCGTGGTGACGGTCGTCGACTACCGGGCGACCAACATCGGGCGCTACGTCGAGTTCTCGGTGGCCATCGCCTGCACCCACGGCCGCCGGCCCGGGCCCCCGCTGCTCCCGGGGCTCCCGCTGGCCCAGCGGCTCTACGACACCGGCCAGTTCGTGCTCGACCTCCCGGTCTCCTCGGAGGTCTCGGTCAAGGGCGGGAAGGGGATCTGGGGGATGCCCAAGCATCAGGCCAGCCTCGACTTCGTGATCACCGACCGGAAGGCCTCGAGTCAGTACGACCTCGACGGGCAGCTGTGCGTCCGGATCGAGGTCGACCGGCCGCGGTTCGAGGGGATCCCCGTCGCGATGGGCGCGGCCAACTTCTGCGCCTTCCGGGGCATGCTGATGAAGTCGAGCGTCCACTTCCAAGCCCACGCCGGCTTCAACCTCCCGCTCCTGCGCCGGGCCCGGCTGGAGATCGGCGACCACCCCCGGGTGGCGGCGCTCAAGGGGCTCGACATCGCCGACCGTCCGTTGTTCTGTGGGTTCTTCCCGGAGACCCGGGGGACCCTCGACGACCACGTCGAGTCGTGGTTCCTCTCCTCGGCCGGGCCGGTGACCGCCGTGCCCGAGGGGATGGAGAGCGTCGTCTCGCTCGGGCAGGGCCAGGGCTGGCTGGATCCGCCCGACGACCCGGCCCTCCGGGAGCCGGGGGCCGAGGTGGCCACCCCGTGAGACCGACCGCACGTCACCCGCCGGCGACCCGACCGAAAGGCGAGAAGTGCTGACCGATGAGCTCGAGCGCAAGGGCCTCCTGGCGATCGCGGTGGTCACCGTGGCCACCGGGGCCACCCAGGTGCTCGTCCCCGGAGCGATGCTCGGGCCCCTCCGGGCGCAGGACACCCCCGCGACCCGGCACCTGTTCGGGACGGTCGGGATGTTCATGGTGATCGTCGGCGGGCTCCTGTTCGGGGCGCTCCGCCGGCCGGGGGAGGCCCGCCGGGTGGTGTTCTGGGCCAGCGCCCAGAAGCTCGGCGCGTCCGGGGCGGTCGCGCTCGGTGTCCGCCGATCGGTGTTCGCCTGGCCGGCGCTCCTGGTCGCGGCCTTCGACTTCGCCTCGGGTGTCCTGGCGCTCGACTACTGGCGGCGGCTCGGCGGCCGGTGACGGCGGCGGCGCCGCATGTCCCGGTGCTCGCGGCCGCCGACCCGGCCGCCGGGCCCCGCCGGGCATTGGTGCTCGCCGGCGGGGGGATGCGGGTCGCCTACCAGGCGGGGGTCCTGGTCGGCCTCGAGCGGGCCGGGCTGACCTTCGCCCACGCCGACGGGACGTCGGGGGGGACCATGAACCTGGCGATGCTCTTCTCCGGGCTGACCCCGGCGGAGATGTGCGAGCGCTGGCGGACGCTCGACGTCCGCCGGTTCGTCAGCCTCCCGTCGGTGGGCCGGCTCCTCCGCGGCCCCCCGTATCCGGGCCTCGGGACGGCCGCGGGCATCCGGCGGCACGTCTACCCCCACCTGGGCATCGACCCCGACCGGATCCGGGCCGCCCGGGGTATGGCCGGGACGTTCAACGTGTGCGACTACGAGCGCAAGGAGTGCGTCGCCGTGGAGCACGAGTCGGTCGACCTCGACCTGCTCGTCGCCGGGGTCTCCCTCCCGATCCTCTCGCCGGCGGTCAGGCGCGCCGGGCGGATCTACGTCGACGCGGTCTGGATCAAGGACGCCAACATCGGCGAGGCCGTCCGCCGGGGGGCCGAGGAGCTGTGGCTCGTCTGGGCGATCGGCAACCACGGCGTCTACCGGGACGGGGCCTTCCAGGCCTACGTCCACATGATCGAGATGAGCGCCAACGGGTCCCTGTTCGCGGAGCTCCGGGCCGTCGAGGCGGGGAACGCCGGCCGGGAGCGCCCGATCCGCCTCCACGTGATCCGCCCGCGGTTCCCCCTGCCCCTCGACCCCGATCTCCTCCTCGGGCGGATCGACGCGGCGACGCTGGTCGCGATGGGGCACCGGGACGCCTGCCGCTACCTCTCCGACCGGCGGCCCGAGGGGGTCGGGCTCGGGCCGGAGGCGACCCGGATGGCCGATCCCCGCCCAGGGGTGGGCTTCGGGGAGCGGCTCACCGGGGACGTGGGCGGTCGGCTCCGGGTCCGGCTCGGGTGGGAGGTCGACGACCTCGGGGCCTTCGCCGGGACCCGGGCCGGGACGCTGGTCGGCGACGTCTCGCACCCGTCCCTCGGCGACGGGGTCCTGGCCACGGGCGGCGAGTTCCGGCGGGAGCCGGGGGGATGGGGGGCGGAGCTTCGCCTGCCCGGGGGGGGAAGCCTCGAGCTCGAGCGCGAGCGGCTCCTCCGGGGGCCGGTCCGGGCCCGGCTGCGCGACCCGGCGGGGGCCGAGATCGGAGTCGGCGTCCTCGCCCGGGAGGGGGCGCCGGGGTGGGCGCGCCTCCACGCCCGGGGGGTGGCGTCGGCCGGCGCGGGTGTCCGGGCGGTCCTCCAATTCGGGTGGCTGCTCCTCCGCGGCGGGCCCGGGCCCGGCGAGCCGGCCGTGGTCGCCGGGGGATCTGATTAGGTTCCCCTGTGCGCTCGGTGCCGATCGTCCTCAACGACCTGCTGCTGCTGAGCTGCACCGCGATGTATTTCGGTACGGGATGGTCGCTGGTGCTGTTCTCGTTCTCGACCGGGAAGGAGCTGACGGTCGCGAACTACTACGACCAGTTCGTACCTCAGGTCACGGCGGCGACGCGGTTCTTCACCTGGATGACCACGGTGATGATCGTCACCGCCGGGGTCATGACCGTGTCCGAGTGGCATCACCGCCTGTGGGCGCCGTTGATCGTGCTCGGGGGCGTGATCGCCGCGACGACGCTGACCGTGACCCTGATCCTTCCCCTCAACGCCCTGATGGCGGGCCATATCCGCGACCCACGTGTGCTCGAGGCTACGCTCGGCCGGTGGATGGCGCTCAACCGGGTTCGCGTGGGCCTATGGACGGTGCAATGGCTGGCGATGGCAGCGTACTTCGGGTTCGCACTCGGCTAGCCCCGGCCTGGCTGCGCCGGGCCAGCGACGTCCTCTTCTACGGCTACGTCGGCCTGATGGTCGTCGCCGGGGCGTGGGGCGTGGTCTTCGGCCGGTTCGACCAGTCGCGGCTCCTCGGGCTCGACCTCGACCGCCTTGCGCCCCGGACCGAGGCGAACGTGATGACCCAGTATCGGTTCCTCCGGGCGATCGAGCTCGGCTTCGGGCTCTTCGCCATCCTCTACAAGGAGCCGATCTACCAGAAGCGCGCGTTCAATCGCCTGTTCCTGTTCACCATGACCGCGGGGGTCGCCGGCCGGGGGCTGTCGCTCCGGCTCGACGGAACCCCCTCGCCGATCATGTACGTGTTCGGCGGTTGGGAGGTCCTCGGGGTCGGCGTGATCTACGCATACACGCGCACCACGCTCGAGGACTAGCC
>JAXDHK010000446.1:0-3773 GCA_034664545.1 Solirubrobacteraceae bacterium | reverse complement strand
CCTCGGAGGTCGAGATCGAGCTGGTCGAGGGCGGAGAGATCCGCTTCTCGGGGGATCCGCACGCCGAGGGGACGACCGGGACGATCCTCGAGCTCGATCCACCGCGCCGGCTGGCGTTCACCTGGTCGGCCGACGAGCTCCACTTCGAGCTCGAGCCGGTCGGGGACGACGGGTGCCGGTTGATCCTGATCAACGTGCTCGAGGAGCGCGACACGGCAGCCCGGAACTCCGCCGGGTGGGCGGTGTGCCTTGGCGAGCTCGACAAGCTCGTCGCCGGGGAGCGCCCGGACGGCTCGCACAGTCCGACGGCGGAGGCCTGGCGCCCGGTGTACGAGGCGAACGTCGCCGCCGGGATGCCCCATGGGGCGTGGCTCCCGAGCGAGTCTGAGGAGGCTACGGGGCGGCGATAGCGTCCGTGGTGGGCCGGTGGGGTCGCGGCTGCGTCGGGGGTCAGCGGACACACCGCAGCGCGGAGTTGGACCCCCGGTCGGGTTAGCCCACCGGCGCAGGGGGTATTCCGACTCAAGCCTCGTGCGTGCCGAGGAGCGATGAGTGAAGAGCTCGCGCCGCCGGCACCCACCACAGAGCCTTCTTGGCGGTGGCGACACGGCTCAACGGAGCCGGGAACACGCCGCCGCATCGACAACGACGATAGGAGTAGACCCATGGATGAAGCAACGACCGCTGGCGACACGCCGATGGTGAGCCATCAGGAGGCACCGGAGGAGATCAGGGAGCGGATCGAGAGCTCTCTGGAGGAAGCGAACGGGAGCGTCGCGCCGCTGACCGGGCAGGAGGACGACGGTCAGGGGTCCGAGGATGCCGTCGGCCAGGCCCAGGAGAAGGTCGAAGCCGCGATGGGGCAGGCCCAGGAGAAGCTTGGGGATGCCATGGGCGCGGCGCAGGAGAAGCTCGAGGGCGTGAAGGGTCAGGCGCAGGAGAAGCTCGAGGGCGTCAAGGAGCAGGCGCAGGAGAAGCTGGGAGGCGTCAAGGAGCAGGCTCAGTCAAAGGTGACGAGCGCGCAGGAGTCCATCTCAGGCAAGTCGGGCGATCTCCTCGGGAAGGCCAAGACGGCCTCGCCGCAGTCGGTCGGGCAGAAGGCGTGGGACGTGGGCCGGGGCAACCCGCTCCCCGTGGCCGTCGGCGGGGCGTTCCTGGCCGGAATGGTCCTCGGGCGCCGGAGCCGTCGCTAGCCGACCGGCCTCGCCACCATCAGCCGCCGGCCCGCGACTGGGTCCGGGCCGGCGGTCAGGAGCGCCGAACCGGGCGTGATGCGCACCCCATAGCAGGCCAACAACACCAACCCGACACCCTTCGTCTGGCCCCCCACCGCCGACTCGATTCTCGAAAAGGTCAGCCGCGGTCGCGTCGCACTCGAAGCAAACAACAACTAAAACCGAGACACAGAACTAGAGATCACCGGGGGGCGCGTGGGACGACGAAACAGGCGGTGGCGTCAGCGAAGGCTGCCGGCGGGCGCCAGCCAGCGCGTCGGTTGGCCGGTGATCTCGGCGATGCGGTCGTAGTCCTCGTCGTAGTGCACGACCGCGACGCCCGCGGCTTCGGCGGCCGCGGCGATGAGGAGGTCGGGGTGCTTGACGGCGCGCTGGTGCGCGGCCCCGCGACCGCTGAGCTGCTCGTAGACCCACAGCGCGCGCTCCCACTGCTCCTTGCCCACCGGGCAGTCGATGAGCGCGCCGAGCTCCTGGCGCAGCTCCGTGAACTCGCGGCCGTTGCGGGCGCTGTACAGAAGCTCGAGGCGCACCATGTCGCACGTCGCGATCTGCCCGTCGACGAGAGCGGTGTCGAAAGCCTCCCGCAACTGCGGGTACGCGGGCCGGCGCGACCACACCCATGCGCTCGTATCGGCGAGGTCCGTCACGCCGTGCGACGGGCGCGGCGCAGCGCGTCGAGCGACTCGGGTGTGAGGTCCTCGAAGTCGCGCTGCGCAAGGCGCGTGCGATGGGCCCGGGCGATCACGTCGCGTAGCGCCTCATGGACGGTGTCGGTCGTACGTCGCGTTCCGAGGGCATCTGCGGCCTGTTCGACGAGGTCCATGTCGAGGTTGATGTTCGTGCGCTTGACCACCGTTGGAGCGTACACCTTCGATGCTCTTCCTTGTACACATCCATGGTCATGCGGCCGTGCTGCCGGCGCCCGGCAAGCCAGGGGCGCACCGGACGCCGTCGCTCCTCGCCGGCGTCGCGATCTCGGGGCTGGTCGGGAACCTGGTAGGCGTGCGGGCTGTGCTCCGTACATGCTGTGCTCGAGGCAGAACATGATCCGCTGCCGGCCGACGCGATCGGCGTCCGCGCCGTAGTACCGGTCGGTGACGCCGTCCGCGGGATCCGCAGCCGCGAGCACAGCGTGCGGCGCGCAGCTCGCCGCGCTCGGTCGCGCGGTAGATCGCGCGCGTCGACAGTCCGGCGAGCTCGGCGGCCTCGGAGACGCGCAGCAGCGGGGGGTTGGGCGGATCGGTCCCCACATCTCTAAAGAGCCGAACGCGCCGAGTTGGCCCGCCGCGCGTAGCGCCCCGCGCTACGGAAGGGCTCAGCGCCGCAAACACGTACCGTTTCGTGCCTCTCGACCCGTGGTCGAGACTTCGGGACGAGGCGAAAAGCCCTGCAAATCCCGGAAGCCCTCTTCCGGACTCGAACCGGAGACCCCTTCCTTACCATGGAAGTGCTCTACCAACTGAGCTAAGAGGGCGCTCGGGCAAGGTTATCCGACGGCTGCCGGACGTTCGCCTTTTGGGGTGGAGATCGCCAGCCAAGGGGAGCGCGAAACCGGGTGGACTGCCGCAGCCCCCGAACCAGCACCTGACTACCGTCGCCGGGTCGGTCTTGGAGTTTGAGAGCTTGACGTTGCCGACAGGCTCGAGGCCAGGTCTGCCGCCCACACGGCGAGGACCGGGCCGCCGCTGCCTGAAGCGGAAGCGCGACCACCGACCTCGGGACGTCTAGCGCCGAATACAGGCGAGCGATAACGACGACGCCGAGCCTCCCCAGAGGAGGTCGATAACTGTCGCGCAGGCGGAGGCGCCAGCCGCGGAGGACCAGGCCGAGGGCCGCTGCGGCGCTGGTGAGCATGAGGAGGCCGAGCATCCGCTGGAACTACGATGGCGGGGGCAGGATTCGAACCTGCGAAGGCAGAGCCACTCGGTTTACAGCCGAGCCCGTTTGACCGCTCCGGAACCCCGCCGGGCCGCAGAAGGGTAGCGGTCCGCTCGTTCGGTTGACGAGCAGCGAACGTCCGGCGTCGACCTCGAATCCGGCGTACTTTGGTCCCCCCAGCAGGACACATGACCCGCCGCCGATCGCTGCCGCCGGGATGAACCAGCGCCGACCGTCGCCGACGAGGACGAAGAGATAGTCGATTTGCGAAGGATCAAGGTGCTTGACGATCCCGTTCCAGCTGCGGTTTCCGCCTCTGGTGCAGACCGCCACAGTCCAGCGCCCGTTGTGGAACTGCGTCGATGTCTTGACCTGGATGCGGAGCGGCCGTGCCTCGCCATCGACGGCGATCATGTCGATATGCGGACTGTGACCTAGTGGCAGGTAGACCCAGTAGCCCTCCCAGCGGAGCCAGTCGACCGCCGACTGCTCGCCGAGATCACCTTGCAATCGAGGAGGAATCCGTCCTTCCATGACCAGAACATACGTTCTCCTTCGGACGGAAAAACCCCCGCAAACACCCCTCCCGGAGGCGGAAACCGAGCCCCCGGCGACCCCCTCAGCTGGCGTCGCGCAGCCGCTGAGCCTCGGGTAGGGACT
>JAXDHK010000445.1:0-3249 GCA_034664545.1 Solirubrobacteraceae bacterium | reverse complement strand
GACGCCGACGGCCTCGGGGCGGCGGCCGAGCTCGCCGAGACGATCCCCGACGGCCCGACCTGCGCCTTCGCCCGGCGGATGGCGACCGAGACCGGGGTCCACGTCCACGCCTCGCTCTACGAGCGGGCGCAGGACGGCGGGCTCGGCTACAACACGGCGGTCTGCCTGCGCCCGGACGGGTCGCTCGCCGCCCGGACCCGGAAGCTCCACATCCCGCGGACGGCGGGCTACCACGAGGACCGCTACTTCCGTCCGGGCGACACCGGGGCGCCGGTCGTCCGCGTCGAGGGCGCGGGCTTCGGCTTCCCGACCTGCTGGGACCAGTGGTTCCCCGAGCTGGCCCGGGCCTACGCCCTCGGGGGGGCCGACGCCGTCGTCTACCCGACGGCGATCGGCTCGGAGCCCAACCACCCGGACTTCGACACCGAGCCGATCTGGCGCCAGACGTGCGTCGCCCACGGGATCGCCAACGGGCTCTTCGTGATCGCCGTCAACCGGTTCGGGGACGAGGGGCCGCTGCGCTTCTACGGATCCTCGTTCATCTCCGACCCCTACGGGCGGATCCTGGTCCGGGCCCCCCGGGACGCGGCGGCGGTGCTCGTGGCCGAGCTCGCCCTCGACCACCGGCGGGACTGGCTCGACCTGTTCCCGCTCCTGGCCACCCGCCGGCCCGACGCCTACGGGGCGCTGATCGAGCCGGCCGACGCCGGCTGAGGACCGGCCGCCCGGGTTCGCGATACTCGATGCCATGGCCCTGGCCGCGTTCGTCCCACCCGCCCGTCACCTCCTGCGAGCCCGAGACCTCGCCGACGCCCGCTATTTCGAGCCCCTGGGCGTCGCCGACCTGGCCGCGGCGGCCGGCCTCTCGCGCGCCCACTTCAGCCGGGAGTTCCGCCGGGCGTTCGGCGAGTCCCCCCACGCCTACCTCCTGACCCGCCGCCTCGAGCGGGCGGCGGCGCTCCTTCGGAACACCGACCGCTCGGTCGCCGACGTCTGCTTCTCGGTCGGCCTCCAGAGCGTCGGGTCGTTCACGACGAGCTTCACCCGGACCTATGGGGTCTCTCCGACCGCCTACCGGTCGGCCCATCCGCCGGCGGCGTCCCGGGCCCAGGTTCCGACCTGTGTGCTGCGCGTCTACGGGCGCCCCCAACGCCGCACGTTTCGAGAAGACAGGGGTTCACCCCCCGACTAACGTGGTCGGCGACCGCTCACCCGACTCGAGGAGGACCACGATGATCAAGCTTTCGACCGCCCAGCTGTGGGTGCACGACCAGGACGCCGCGCTGGCGTTCTACACCGAGAAGGTCGGGCTGGAGGTACGGATGGACGCGACCATGCCCGAGATGGGTAACTTCCGGTGGCTCACGGTCGGACCGGCCGCCCAGCCCGACATCTCGATCGTCCTGATGGCGATCCCCGGCCCGCCGGTCATGGACGAGGAGACGGCCGACCAGGTCCGCACCCTGATGGCCAAGGGCTTCGCCGGGACGATCTTCCTGACCACCGAGAACTGCCAGGCCGCCTACGAGGAGCTCAAGGGCCGGGGGGTCGAGTTCGTCGAGGAGCCGGAGGAGCGTCCCTACGGAATCGACTCGTCCTTCCGCGACCCGTCGGGCAACAACATCCGCCTGACCCAGGTCCGGGAGATGGCCGCCGTCTGAGCTCGACGGCGCGGTCACGGCCGGCGGGAGGGGCTCCCGCCGGCCGGACGGACCCGCCCGCGCCAGCGCCAGCGCCCTACTGCTCGGGGCCGGCCCGGCCGCCGGCGAGCGTGCGCCGGTCCATCACGCGCCCGTAGGCGTCCCGGACCAGGAGCTCGGACGCCCGCCGGGCCTCGGCGCACCCGCGGCGGGCAGCGCGCTCGGCCTCCTCGCGGGTGGCGCACCGGATCGGCCGCTGGCCGGGCAGCCGGACCTGCCAGCCCCCGCGGGGGTCGATGTCGACCCGCACCACCATCGTCGCCTCAGCTTGGTTCACGTCTCACCCTCACTCGGCCTGGGACCGTAGCGCAGGACGGGCGGCGCGCCCGACCCCTTGTCACGATTGTTACATCTAGGGGCGGCGATTCCCATCGGATTCCCAGGAGCTTCTTAGCTCCTCGGCAGGTCGGAGCGGTTCAGTGGAGAGGCAATCGACCCAGGAGGTGAACAAGAATGAGAGCGATCAGATCGACCCTGGCGACCCTCGCCGTGGCCGGTGCCCTGGCCGGCGGCGGAGCCGCGCTGGCGAGCGCGGCCTCGACGAGCACGACCCCGGCCGCGACCACCCCGGCGGCCACGGCGGCCCCGGACACGGGTCCGGGCACGACCGGAAGCTCGGGCACCTCGTCCGCCCCGGCGGCGGCGCCCAGCCACACGGGCAACTGCCCGAACATGTAACCAAGAGCGCGCGGCTCCGGGAACCGCCCGGAGCCGCGCCGACCGAGGAGAGGCGGGCGGTGCGAGCGATGAGAGGGCGAACGGGCCGGTCCGCACGTCTCGCCTGCGTCGCCGCGATCGGCCTGGTCGCCGGGTGCGGGGGCTCGGGCGCGCCGACCCCGTCGACCTCGACGAACCCGACGAACCCGAGCCGGTCGACCTCGACGAAGCCGACGAGCCCGACGAACCCGGCCGGGGCGATCACCGTCGTCGCCGACGGCCTGGCCAACCCGCGGCAGCTGAGCTTCGGGTCTGACGGGGCGCTCTACGTCGCCGAGGCCGGCTCGGGGGGACGGGGAACCTGCACGCCGGACCCGAGCACCGGCGGGCGGATCTGCGTCGGGGCGACGGGCGCCGTGGCCCGGATCGACCACGGGGCGCTGACCCGGGTCCTCACCGGGCTGCCGTCGGTCGCGGTCGCCGCCGGGACGAGCGCGAGCGGCCCGGCCGCCGCGGTGGCGGTCACCGGGGGCCGGCTGGTCGTGGTCACCCAGGACACGCGGATCGACGCCCGGGGAGCCAACCGGTTCGGCGCCGGCGGACGCCTGCTCGGCCACCTGCTCGAACGGGGCCCGGACGGGCGACTCCGGGTGAGCACGGATCTGGCGCGCTTCGAGGCGGCCCACGACCCCGACCAGGGCCGGGGGGCGGCGGCGGGCGACGCGATCGAGAGCGACCCCTACGCGCTCGCCGCCTACCGGGGCGGGTACGCGGTCGCCGACGCGGCGGGCAACGACGTGCTGTGGGTCGGCCCGACCGGAGCCGTCCGGGTCCTCGCCGTCCTCCCGACCCAGACCGTCCGGGCGCCGGCCGGGACGGTGGGCAGGACGGC
>JAXDHK010000444.1:0-12504 GCA_034664545.1 Solirubrobacteraceae bacterium | reverse complement strand
TGTGGGCGACGACGTCGTGGAGCTCCTGGGCGATCCGGACCCGCTCCTGGACCACCGCCCGATCGGCCAGGAGCTCGCGCTCCCGATCGGCTCGGTCGGCCCGGTCGCGCAGCGCCTCGATGAACGCTCGCCGGGCGCCGACGTAGAGGCCGAGGGCGACGGCCGCGGCGCATTCGACGGCCCCGCCGAGGGCGTTGGAGACGCGCTCGGGGTGGGCCGAGACCAGCTCCCCGACGGCGGAGGCGGCGACCACGGCGACGGCGAGCGGCGCCGGGGCCGGCCAGGGCCGGCGGCTGGCGATCGTGTAGAGGATCACCAGGGCCGGGACGAGGCCGGGCGCCGCGTCGGGATCGACCGCCCCGGCCGCGGCCGCGACGGTCAGCGCCGCCAGCGGATGGTGGCGGCGGGCGAGGATCGACAGGAGGGCGGCGAGGCTGAGGGCGACGGTCAGGAGCCCGTGGCCGTCCGGGCCGAGCGCCACCCCGATCACCGGTCCGGCGAGGACCAGGACGATGATCAGGTCGGCCACCCACGGTGCCGGGTGGCGGAGGCGCCGTAGGCGGGCCGGGGACATCTGCTGAGCCTATCCCCGGCCCTCCGCCGACGGCCGTCTAGATCTCGTGGGTCTTGGTGCGCCAGGCCCCGGCGGCGAAGGCGGCCGCGGCCCAGGCGAGGAGCACGACGATCGCGGTGCCGAGCGCCATCGGGATGCTGGGATGGGGCGCGGCGGCGATCCGGTCGAGCGCGTTGCCGGGGATCGCCTGGCGGATCCCGCCGAGGAACCCGACGCTCGAGAGCAGCGGGGATATGGCCAGCTCGAAGGCGAGGAGCATGGCGATCACCGGGCCGCGGGCGCCGACCAGAGCGGCGAGACCGACGGCGGCGACGCAGCCGAGGGCACCCGAGGCGAGCAGGGCGAACGTCCCGCTGGCGAAGTCCCCGGCGCCGGGGGTGGGCAGCGAGCCGGCGAGGACGACCGACCCGACCGCGGCCACCGCGGCGACGAGCAGGGTGATCGGGACGACGATGACCAGGGCCCCGCCGATGCGCGACCCGAACAGGGCCACCCGGCTGCGACCGGTGGCGGCCAGGTCGCGGAAGACGCCGGACTCGATGTCCTGGGCCCCGGCCGTCGACCCGACGATGGCGGCGACGATGAAGACCATCACCCCGAGGAAGCCGATCGCGTTCTGGTAGTTGTGGAGCCCCCCGGCCGCCCCGTTCTTGAGCGGGTCGCTGGCGTGCTGGATGGCGGTGACGGTGAAGACGAGCAGGGCGATTCCGGTGGTCAGGAGCAGAGAGATGACGAGCATCCCGTAGCGGCGGCCGAGCTTGAGGGCGTCGGCGCGGATCAGTCTCAGGTCGAGCATCAGCTCCGGTCCTCCAGGCGTGTGGTCATGGTCAGGAAGCGCTCTTCGAGCGAGTGGGTGACGGGGACGACCCGGCCGACGGCGATGCCGTCGTTCAGCAGGCTGCGCAGGAGCTCGGTGACGATCTCCCGGTCGACCGGGGCCTCGGGGGTGAGCGTGACCCGGAGCAGGTCGGCGTTGTCGGTGGCGCTCCCGACCCCGCGGATCGCGGTCAGGAGCGAGGCGGCCCGGACGTGGCGGTCGCAGTCGATGTCGATCGCCCGGGCCATCGACCCCCCGCCCCGGAGCTCGGCGATCGAGCCCTGGGCGACGATCCGCCCGTCGTCGACGATCGCCGCGGCGTCGCACGTCTTCTCGACCTCGTCGAGCAGGTGGGACGAGAGCATCACCGTCCGGCCCTCGTCGACCAGCGACCGGATCAGGCCCCGGAGCTCGAGGATGCCGGCCGGGTCGAGGCCGTTCATCGGCTCGTCGAGGATCAGGAGCTCCGGGTCGCCGAGGAGGCACCGGGCGATCCCGAGCCGCTGGCGCATGCCGAGCGAGTAGGTCTTCACCTTGTCGTCGGCCCGGGCGGTCAGCCCGACGCGCTCGAGCGACGCCGGGATGCGCTCCCGGGCCGCGGGCTCCCGGGCCGCGGCGTGGACGACGAGGTTCTCGCGCCCGGTGAGGTGACCGTGGAAGCGCGGCTCCTCGATGATCGCCCCGACCCGGGCCAGGGTGTCGGCCCGGTGCTTGGGCTGGTCGCGACCGAGGAGGCGCATGGACCCCGACGTCGGCTCGGCCAAGCCGAGGAGGAGCCGGATCAGGGTGGTCTTGCCGGCGCCATTGGGCCCGATGAAGCCGAAGGCGGTCCCCCGGGGGACCTCGAGGTCGATGCTCTCGAGGGCCACCCGGGGCCCGAAGCGCTTGCCGAGTCCCTGCGTGTGGATGGCGAGGTGGTCCTCGCCGATGGGGGCGGTGGAGGTCATGGAGGGAACCTAGATCGGCCGGTCCGCCGGTACATCGGGCGCCCGGAGGAGGCCGCACTCGTGCGCTGGGGTGATCCTTGGGAGCGGGGTCATCCGATCGGATGAGGCAGGGGTCACGGCGGTACCGCCGATCGGCCCCGGATTGCGTAGACGCCGACCAAGCTGGGTATGCGCTCGGCTAGTGGACACCCCCGGCCGGGGGTGCGAGGACGAATCGACATCGAAGAAGGGGGGCCGGCATGGGCGACGGGCTCGATCTCGGGCATCGGCTGCTCACGGCGACCGAGGAGAAGACTCTGGCCAGGCGCGTCGAGCGAGGCGACCTCGGGGCCAAGGACCAGATGATCCAGGCCAACCTCCGACTCGTCGTGTCGATCGCCCGCCGCTACCGGGGGGCCGGAGACCTCGAGCTCGACGAGCTGGTCCAGGAGGGCGTGTTCGGCCTGATCCGGGCCGTCGAGAAGTTCGACTGGCGCAAGGGCTTCCGCTTCTCGACCTACGCCTCGCTGTGGATTCGCCAGTCGATCCAGCGCGGCCTGACCGCCCGCGGCCACGCGATCCGCCTCCCGGCGGTCGAGGCCCAGCGGGAGCGCAAGCTCGCCGCGGTCGAGCGGACGCTGGTCACCCGCCTCGGCCGGGACCCGACCACCGAGGAGCTGGCCGCCGCGGCCGAGATGCCGGCGGCCGACGTCGAGCGGCTGAACGCCGCCGCCCGGACCGTGGCCAGCCTCGACCGGACGGTCGACGACCAGGGCGGGACGCACCTCGGCGACCTGCTCCCGAGCCCGGAACCGCTCCCGGGCGACCTGGCCGAGGCCCACGACCGGGCCGAGACCATCCGCCGGACGGTCCAGTCGCTCGAGCCCCCGGCCCGCGAGGTCCTCCGCCTGCGCTTCGGCTTCGCCAGCGACGGCGAGGGGCTCCCGCTGACCTTGACGGCCAAGCGTCTCGGCCTCTCGCTGGCGGCGGCCCGGAAGATCGAACGCGAGGCCCTCGCCGAGCTGGCCGCGGACTCCCGGCTCGCCGCCTTCCGCGACGCCGCGTGAGCGTCAACATCCGTCCACGCTTCGGTTAGCGGTCGAACCGCCCGGGTAATTGAGGATCATCCAAAAACAAGGAGGTTCCTGATGGTCGCCCTGGTCGTTCTGCTCCTCATCCTCGCCCTCTTCGGTGGGCTCGGATTCGCCGCCCACATCCTCTGGATCGTGCTCATCGCCGCCCTCATCCTCTGGGCGATCGGGTTCCTCATCGGTGGGGCCGAGTCGGGTCTGGCCGCCGGTGGCCGCCGCCGCTGGTACGGGCGCTGGTAGCTCGGAGCCCCGTCACCCGCATCTGACGTTGGTCCGCGCGTTCGTCCGGACCAGGCAGCCGGATCGCGGCCCCGCCCGCAGGCGGGGCCGCCTTGCTGCCCGCGCACCGCTGTGCCTCCGAGCCCCGGAGGGCTGAGCCGGCTTCCGCCGGAGCCCCGGAGGGCTGAGCCGGCTTCCGCCGTCGCCTCAGGCCGGATGACCCGGATCGATCGCGACGGCCCGCTGCTGGCCGAGCTCGTCGCCTCCCCGCCGGTGGGCGGCGTCGACCGGATCGAGCAGGAACCCCGTGTGGTCGCCGAGCTCGAGGCGATCCGCGATCCGCCCGACGAACCAGTTGGGGCAGGCGTCGAGGACGGGAACCTCGTGGGCGCCGGGATGCCAGGCGCACCGGGCGAACTTGTCGGCTTCCTCGTCCTCGGTCTCGCCCCCGAACAGCTCGGCCAGGGCCATCTCCGTCTCCGGGACGACGTGCACGCCGAGCGCCGCGCACCGCCCGGCCGCGCCGTGGGTGTGGTTGGCCCGGGATATGCAGGCGAGGAAGCGGCCGGGGTCGATCGAGCACTGGGTCGCGAAGCCGACCAGGCAGCCGGCGGGGGGGCTATCCGGGGGCTGGCAGGTGACGATGAACATCGGGGCGTCGAGGTCGCCCATCGCCGCGGCGAAGTCCCCGGCCGCGCTCACGCCGCCTCAGATCGGGCGGGGATTCGGGTCGGGCGGGAGCGGCGAGGGGGACGGCGTCGGGCTCGGCGGCACGGGATCGGGCGCGGGCGGGGGGCCGCCGGGGATGCCCGGGCCGCCGGGGATGCCGGGGGCCGCGAGGATGGGGGGGTGCATCGCCTCCATGACCCGACGATACCCGGGGAGCGGCACGGAAAAACTCGGGCCACCGGTTTGCGAGCCGGTAGGCCGGGGTAGACAACACTCGCAACCCACGAGTCGGCGCCGTGCTCCTGCGACTGGACCCCGCTGTTGGAGCGCCCACTGCGCCGATTTCAAGTCAGCATGAAGCTGACAGGCTGGGACCGGGCCCTAACGCCCGGTCCCAGCCTCCCCCTTCCTCGGTCCATCTGCGCGGCGCCGCCGGGCGCCAAGGGACTCCAGATCTAGAGCAGCGGCCCCTCCGGGTCGTCGGGCACGGGGTCGGGGCTGCCGGGTGCCGGTTCGGGACCCGGAGTCTCGACCGGGCCCTCGACCCCCGGGTCGCCCGGGGCCTCGAGCGGGGGGTCGATCGGGACGTCGGGTCCGCTCGGTTCGGACGGTACCTCGAGCACGGGAACGGGGGTCATTTTCGGCTCCTCTGGTTGACGGCCGGGACGCCGGCCGGGGGTCCGGTGAGGGCGGAAGTTAGCGGGTACTCCGGCCGCGGACCGTCAATGCATGTTTCCGGCGTTTCGGGGTAAGCCCCGCCACGGATGGGAGACCGGACCGAGAAGGAGGCTGTCCTGTGACTACACCTACCACCGTACCCGGCCGCCGGACGAGCGCCGTCGCCGGATGCCGCGAGACCGACCTGCCCGAGCTCTTCCGGCGCTGGCAATGCGACCGCGACGAGGCGGCCCGCGACGTCCTCATCGCCCGCTTCATGCCCCTGGCCCGGAGCCTCGCCCGCCGCTACGACCGCTCGTCCGAGCCCTTCGAGGACCTCCTCCAGGTCGCCTCGCTCGGACTGATCAAGGCGCTCGACCGGTTCGACATCGACCGGGGCCACGCCTTCGCGTCCTTCGCGGTGCCCACCATCCTCGGCGAGCTGAAGCGCTACTTCCGCGACTCCGGGTGGGCCGTCCACGTCCCCCGGGGGCCGCAGGAGCGCGCCCTCAAGGTCGAGCAGGCCCGCCAGCAGCTGACCAGCGTCGGCGGCCGCCCGCCGACCGTGTTCGAGCTCGCCGAGTACCTCGAGCTGACCACCGAGGACGTCCTCGCCGCCCTGGCCGCCGCCCAGGCCTACGACGCCCTGTCGCTCGACGCGCCCCGCCCGTCCGAGAGCGGCGAGGCCGCGAGCTACGGCGAGCACTTCGGCGAGGAGGAGGAGGGCTACGCGCTGGTCGAGGCCAACGTCACGATCGCCGGGGCGCTCCGCCATCTCCCGGCCCGGGAGCGTCTCGTCCTCCACCTCCGCTTCGTCGAGGACCTGACCCAGACGGAGATCGCCGCCCGGATCGGCGTCTCGCAGATGCAGGTCTCCCGGCTCCTGCGCCGGTCGCTCGAGCAGCTGCGGATCCTCTCCCGGGTCGAGGAGTAGCCGCCCGACCCTCGCGTCCTGCCGCGGCCCGCTTCCTCGCAAGCGGGCCGCGCCTCGCGGTCGACGATCAGCCCGACGCGGCGCTCGCCCCGGCCACGGACGGGGTGTGGGCCCCCTCGGCGAACTCCTCGATCGCCTTCGCGCAGAAGGCCGGGAGGTCGTCGGGCTTGCGGCTGGTGACGAGACCCTGGTCGACCACGACCTCCTCGTCGACCCACTGGCCCCCGGCGTTCCTGATGTCGGTCTGGAGGCTCGGCCACGAGGTCAGCCTCCGGCCGCGGACGACGTCGGCCTCGACGAGGGTCCACGGGGCGTGGCAGATCGCCGCGACGGGCTTCCCGGCGGCGAAGAACTCGGCGACGAAGCGAACGGCGTCCTCGTGCATCCGGAGGTTGTCGGGGTTGGCCACCCCTCCCGGGAGGACCAGGCCGTCGTAGTCGGAGGCCGCGGCGTCGGAGACCGCCCGATCGGCCGGGTAGGCCGCGGACTTGTCGAGGTGGTTGAAGGTCTGGACGTCGTCCTTGTCCGGCGCCAGGAGCTCGACCTCGGCTCCGGCGGCCTCGATCGCCTGGCGCGGCTCGGTCAGCTCGACCTCCTCGACGCCCTCGTTGGCGGTCAGGAACGCGATTCTCAGGCCCTTCAGCTGGCTTCCCATGTCTTGTACCTCCGGGTGGCTTTGGCTCTTCACCCATCGGTTACCCGGGTTCCCAGCCCGATAACGGTCCGGGGGCCAGCCGGGCGCCGGGCCTCGGGTGGGCCCGCGGGCGGCCGCCGGCAGGGAGAATGTCCCCGGTGCTCGCCTCGATCCCCAGCCCGTCGGCCAACGGCTTCTCGATCGGCCCGGTGTTCCTCCACGCCTACGGGCTCTGCTACGTCGCCGCGGTCGCCGCCGCCGTCTGGATCTGCTCGCGCCGGTGGGAGGCGATCGGCGGGTCGCGGGAGCTCGTCCAGGAGTGCGCCCTCTGGGGCTTCCCGGCCGGGATCCTCGGGGGCCGCCTCTACCACGTGGTCACGAGCTGGAACGAGGTTCCCCACACCTGGTGGGGCCCGTTCGCGGTCTGGAAGGGCGGCCTCGGGATCTGGGGGGGGATCGTCGCCGGGGTGCTCGTCGGCCTCTGGCGGGTCCGCCGCCACGGCGCCGAGATGGCACCGATGCTCGACGCCGCCGCCCCGGCCATCCTCGTCGCCCAGGCGATCGGGCGAGTCGGGAACTACTTCAACCAGGAGCTCTTCGGCGGCCCGACCAGCCTCCCGTGGGGGCTGGAGATCGACGCCGCCCACCGGCCGGCCGGCTACCTCCAGTACGCCACCTTCCACCCGACCTTCCTCTACGAGGCGATCTGGAACATCCTCCTCGCCGGGGCCCTCGTCCTCCTCGGCCGGCGGCGGTCGATCCGGCCCCCGGGCCTGTTCGCCCTCTACGTCGCCGGCTACTCCGCCTTTCGCATCTTCGAGGAGACCCTCCGGGTCGACCCGGCCCACCACCTCCTCGGGCTCCGGCTGAACCTCTACGTGGCCGCCGTGGTGACCCTGGTCGGCCTCGCCTGGTTCCTCGCCACCCAACGCGCCGGGCCCCCCGGGCGCCGGGCGGCGAGTACCGGGGCCGCCTGAGCCGGATCCGGACTAGCATTCCAAGGATGTTCAATCGCCCCCGCAGATTCCACCCGGCCACCGGGCTCGTCCTCGTCGCCGCCGCCCTCGTCCCCGGCGCCGTCGCCCTGGCCAGCACGAGCCACGCCGGCTGGCCGGTGGTCGCCCGCCAGGACCTCCAGCTCAACCGGACCAACGCCAACCGGACCCTGACCGCTCACCCGGGTGTCCACAACGAGCTGCTCGGCGGCCACGGCAACGACACCCTCCTCGGCGGCGACGCCGGCGACGTCCTCTGGGGCGACTACAACCCCGGCGGCCAGCCGACCAGTCAGATCGACCACATCACCGCCGGGGCCGGCAACGACTTCATCTACGCGAGCCACGGGACCAACTTCATCTCGACCGGGGCCGGCAAGGACGTCGTCCACGCCCACTTCGGCCGGGGCCGGATCCAGTGCGGGTCGGCGGCGACGATCGTCTACATCAGCCACAAGAGCCGCCCCCACTACAAGCTCGTCGGCTGCAAGCGGATCAGCTACAAGACGCTCGGCTTCTGAGCGTCGGGGGCGGACGGACCTAGCCGTCGACCGTAGTGATCCGGAAGACCGGGTGGTCGGCCGCGGCCGGGAGCTTCTTCCAGTACGGGGCGACCGTCCGCCCGGCCTTCTCGCGGTAGGCGGCGATCACCGGGTCACGCTCGTCCACCGGGAGCTCGCTGGCCGCGAAGGCCTCGCTCGCCGACCCCCGCTCGATCGCCCCCCGGCCGCCGGCGGCCCGGAGGTTGCGCACCCAGTCTGACTCGCCTCGGGTCGAGACGATGTACGTCGACCCGTCGTGCTCGACCGGGATGACCGGGACCCGCTGCGTCCCGCCCGACTCCCGGAGGGGGACGGCGAGCGTGGCTGCCCCGCCGATCTCGAAGCGCATGGCCAGCGGGTTGAACACCCGCCGGGCGAAGGTCGGCGGCTTGAGGTAGGCCATCAGCTCGACCCGTAGCTCAGCGGGGCGAGGCGTCGCAGCCGTAGAGGTGCTCGCGGAGGCGGTCGCACGACTCGGCCGAGCACCGGCCGCTCGTCTCGAGCACCTCGATCACGTCCTGGGCGGCGCGGAGCGTCTGCTCACCGCCGGGCTCGTTGAAGAGGAGGGCGTCGGCGGCCGACATCACCTGCTCGCGCTCGTGCGGGTGGAGGCCGCCCTGGTGGTCGAGCGCGTCGACCAGGGCCGTGTAGTGGCCGCCCCGCGTGGTCATCGACTCTAGGTTCGTCACCCCCGGGACGTTAGCGACTTCGAAGTCGCCCGCTCGTCCTGTCAGGATCGACCGGGTGGAATACGCCTGGGAGCCGACCCCCGAGTACATCGAGGAGGCGAACGTCACCCGGCTGCTGCGGGCCCACGGCATCGGCCGGCTCGACGAGCTCCGGCGCCGGTCGGTCGCCGAGCCCGAGTGGTTCTGGAACGCCGTGGTCGAGGACCTCGGAATCCCCTTCGCCCGGCCCTACCGCCGGGTCCTCGACGCCGCCGGCGGGATCCAGTGGACCCGGTGGTTCGTCGACGGCCAGGTCAACATCGCCGCCGCCTGCGTCGACCGGTGGGCCGCCGACCCGGCCCACGCCGACCGGCCGGCCCTGATCGGCGAATCCGAGGACGGGACGGTCCAGACCCTGACCTACGCCGAGCTCCGGGCCCGCGTCGACCGCCTGGCCCGGGCCCTCCGGTCCGCGGGCATCGGCCCGGGCGACGTCGCCGGGGTCTTCATGCCGATGGTCCCCGAAGCGGTCGTCGCCGCCTACGCGATCGCCAAGATCGGGGCCGTCTACCTCCCGATCTTCTCGGGCTTCGCCGCCGGGGCCGTCGCCTCCCGCCTCCGGGACGCCGGGGCCCGGATTCTCCTGACCGCCGACGGGACGCTCCGCCGGGGGGCCCAGGTCCCGATGAAGCCCACGTGCGACGAGGCGCTCGCCGGCTGCCCGGAGGTCGAGCGGGTCGTCGTGCTCGAGCGGCTCGGGATCCCGGTCGCCCTGCGCCCGGGGCGCGACGTGACTTGGGGCGAGTTCGTCGCCGGCCACGACGACTCCCCGGCGCAGGCGGCGGCGACCGGCTCGGAGGACATCTTCATGGTCGCCTACACCTCGGGGACGACCGGCCGGCCGAAGGGCGCCGTCCACGTCCACGGGGGCTTCCTGGTCAAGATCGCCTCCGAGGTCGCCTACGCGCTCGACCTCCAGCCCGACGGGGTCTTCTACTGGGTCACCGACATGGGCTGGATCATGGGGCCCCTGTCGATGGTCGGGGCCCACGCCCTCGGGGCGACGATGGTCATGTACGAGGGCGCCCTCGACCATCCGTCCCCGGACCGGGTCTGGGCCTCGGTCGAGCGCCACCGGGTGACGATGCTCGGCGTCTCCCCGACCCTGATCCGGTCGCTCAAGCCCCACGGGGACGACCTCGTCCGCCGCCACTCCCGGGCCAGCCTCCGGGTGATCGGGTCGACCGGGGAGCCCTGGAACCCCGAGCCCTACGAATGGCTCGCCCGGACCGCCGGCGACGGGCGCCTCCCGATCATCAACATCTCCGGGGGCACCGAGGTCGGGGCCTGCTTCCTCGCCCCGTACCCGGTCGAGCCGATCCGGTCGTGCTCGCTCGGGGGGCCGTGCCTGGGAATGGACGTCGACGTCTTCGACGCCGCCGGGAACCCGGTCCGGGGGGAGGTCGGCGAGCTCGTGTGCAAGTCGGCGTGGCCGGCGATGACCCGAGGGATCTGGGGCGACCCCGAGCGCTACCTCGCCTCCTACTGGTCGACCTACCCCGGGGTCTGGCGCCACGGGGACTGGGCCAAGGTCGAGGCCGACGGCCAGTGGTTCCTCTACGGGCGCTCGGACGAGGCGATCAACCTCGCCGGGAAGCGCCTGGGCCCGGCCGAGGTCGAGTCGATCCTGGTCGGCCATCCGGCCGTCGCCGAGGCCGCGGCCATCGGGGTCCCCGACCCGGTGAAGGGCGAAGCCCTCTGGGCGTTCTGGGTCCCCGACGATCCGGACGCCGGCGACTGCTCCCCCGAGCTCGTCGAGCTCGTCGCCGCCGCCCTCGGCCGCCCGTTCAAGCCCTCCCGGGTCGTCCGGGTCCCGGCCCTCCCGAAGACCCGGTCGGCCAAGATCCTCCGGCGGGCGCTCCGGGCCGTGGCCACCGGGGCCGACCCCGGGGACCTGTCGACCGCCGAGAACCCCGAGTCGCTCGACGCGGTTCGGGCGGCCCTCGACCCGCCGTAGCCCGGGACGTGGCCGAACGCCGACCCGGCCCCGAGCCCGACCGGCCCCGGGGCAGGGCGATGGTGCTCCGAAAAGCCACGACCGGCACCGCCGGGCCGCCTCGTGGCATCGTTGCCCGATGGCGGACGGCCAACTGATCCTCGTCGCCGGCGCGCTCCTCGCGGCCGGACTGGTCGCGTCGCTGGCCGCGGGTCGGCTGCGGATCCCCGGGCTCGTGCTCTTCCTCGGGGTCGGGATGGCGGTCGGGTCCGACGGGACGGGGTGGCTCGCGTTCGACGACTACGGCCTCGCCCGGACGGTCGGCGTGGTCGCCCTGGCCCTGATCCTCTTCGAGGGGGGCCTGACCACCGGGATCGAGGAGATCCGTCCGGTGCTCGGGCCGGCGATCGGGCTGGCCCTGATCGGGACGCTCGGGACGGCGGTGATCACCGGGCTGACCGCGGCCTGGCTGTTCGGGTTCACGCCGATCGAGGGCCTCCTGCTCGGGTCGGTGGTCGCCTCGACCGACGGGGCGGCGACCTTCGCCCTGCTCCGGGGCTCGACGCTCCGCCGCCGCCTGGCCCGGACGCTCGAGGGCGAGGCCGGGCTGAACGACCCGGTGGCCGTGCTCCTCGTCGTCGGCTTCATCGACTGGACGCTCCACCCGGGTTACGGGGTGATCGACATGGCCGGGCTCTTCGCCCAGCAGCTCGGGATCGGGCTGGCCGTCGGGCTGGCGGTCGGCTGGGGGGCGGTCGAGGCCTTCCGGCGGGTGCGGCTCTCGGCGGCCGGCCTCTACCCGGTGGCGGCGATGGCCGCCGCGGCCCTGGCCTACGGGGGGGCGGCCACCCTCGGGGGGTCGGGGTTCCTCGCCGTCTACCTGGCCGGGCTGGCCCTCGGGAGCGCGGTGATCCCGGCCCGCCAGACGATCGCCGCGTTCCACGAGGGGCTGGCCTGGGTCGCCCAGCTGACGATGTTCGTCGTCCTCGGCCTCCTCGTCTTCCCGTCCCGGCTGCCAGGGGTGGCGGTCGAGGGGACGGCCCTGGCCGTGGTGCTGATATTCGTCGCCCGGCCGGTCGCCGTGGCGGCGGCCACGGCCGTCTGGGGGTACACGCTGCGCGAGCGGGCGGTGCTCGGGTGGGCCGGACTCCGGGGGGCGGTCCCGGTGGTCCTGGCCACGTTCCCGGTGATCGCCCACGTCCCCCGGAGCGTCACGTTCTTCAACATCGTGTTCTTCGCCGTGCTCCTCTCGACCCTGGTCCAGGGGACGACGTTCGAGCCGCTGGCCCGGCGCCTGGGCCTGACCACGAGCGACCCGGCGCTCCCCCGGCCGCTGACCGAGGCCGGGACGATCCGCCGGCTCGGGGCCGAGGTGCTCGAGTACACGATCGCCGGGGACGACGCCATCGCCGGGGCCCGGATCACCGACCTCGGCCTCCCGCGGGACGCCGTGGTCAACGTGATCGTCCGCGGGGAGGAGGCCATCCCCCCGCGGGGGTCGACCCGGCTGCGGGCCGGCGACGTCCTCCACGTGCTCGTCCGCCAGGAGTCGGCCCGGACCGTCCACGCCCTGACCGAGCGCTGGCGGCGGGGTCCGATCGGTCCGCCGGTCCGGCCGGCCCGGGTGACGGCCGGGCGGGCCCCGATCTTCTCGGTCTGGCCGTGGGGGCCCGGGGACGGGGACCCGGCCCGGCCCGAGGCGATCCGCGGCCAGCCGGTCACCCTCCAGCTGCGCATCCGCCGGGACGAGCCCGGGGGGCTGTGGGTCCTGGCCGACGGGCG
>JAXDHK010000443.1:0-7231 GCA_034664545.1 Solirubrobacteraceae bacterium | reverse complement strand
CGTCCGCTTCGGCGCCCGCCGGTAGCCACCACCTCCTCGGCCACGGCTCCTCGGCCTCGGCTCCTCGGCCTCGGCTCCTCGGCCTCGGCACATAGGCCTCGGCTCCTCGGCCTCGGCACATAGGCCTCGGCTCCTCGGCCCTCGGCCTCGTCCGCTTCGGCGGTGGGATCACCAGCCCACGGTGATGCGCCCGGCCGGGCCGTCGACCAGCCGGCCGACGACGGTCCCCACGGCGCCCGCGGCCGCCTCGGGCCCGACCGCGGCGAGGAGGCCCCCGGAGGTCATCGCGTCGCAGACCAGCCAGCGCTCGGGCTCGGCCACCTCGGCGGTGAACCGGGTGAACGTCTCGGCGTAGTCCCGGTTTCGCCGGGTCCCCCCGGCGACCGCGTCGGTCCCGGCCCGCAGGAGCTCGAGCACCCCGGGAATCGCCGGCACGGCCGCCGCGTCGACCTCGGCGGCCACCCCGCTGGCCCGGGCCAGCTCATGGAGGTGTCCGAGCAGGCCGAAGCCGGTCACGTCGGTCAGGGCGTGGGCCCCGGCCCGGCGGGCGGCCACCGAGGCCTCCCGGTTGAGCTCGCACATCACGGCCGTGGCCCGGGCGATCAGCTCCTCCCCGGCCAGACCGCGCTTGGCCGCGGTCGCGACCACCCCGGCCCCGAGCGGCTTCGAGAGGACGAGCAGGTCACCGACCCGGCCCCCGGCGTTGGTCAGGATCTCGTCGGGGTGGACGATCCCGGTCACGGCGAGGCCGTACTTCGGCTCGGGGTCGTCGATCGAGTGGCCCCCGGCGATGCTCGCCCCGGCCAGGCGGACCGCGTCGTGGCCCCCGCGCATGATCGCCCCGAGCACCTCCCCGCCCAGGGTCTCCAGCGGAAAGGCCACGAGGTTGAGCGCCATGATCGGCCGGGCGCCCATGGCGTAGATGTCCGACAGCGCGTTGGTCGCCGCGATCCGGCCGAAGTCGTAGGGGTCGTCCACGATCGGAGTGAAGAAGTCAACCGTCTGGACGAGGGCCAGCTCCTCGGTCAGGCGGTAGACCGCCGCGTCGTCGGCACCCGCGGCTCCGACCAGGACGT
Source organism: Solirubrobacteraceae bacterium (assembly GCA_034664545.1). GTDB lineage: Bacteria > Actinomycetota > Thermoleophilia > Solirubrobacterales > Solirubrobacteraceae > Palsa-513. The sequence continues at coordinate 6,155 of JAXDHK010000443.1, read as the reverse complement.
CCGGATCCTCGAGGGCCGGGAGCCCCCGGATGATCGGGTGGAGCGCGGCCGCCGGGAGCTTGCACCCGCACCCGGCGCCGTGGGAAAGGGTGGTTAGCCTGACGTCCACGCCCGTATCATGACCTGGGTGGAGCACCGCGCCTACACGGCCGAGGAAGTCGACGCCGCCGTCCACCGCCTCCAGGACCCCGAGCGCTTCGATCACGCCTCGGAGGTCGTCACCCACGCCGCCCCGGGTCTCGCCGGCGTCCTCGACGCGGCGCTCGCCGACGGGGGGTGGTTCGGGCCGGCCCACGAGCACCAGGTCCGCCAGGCGGCCGAGGCCGAGGACCCGGCCGCGCGCTACGCGGCGGTCGACCAACTCGTGGCCGAGCAGACCCGGATCGGCATGCTCGTCGGCGTCGCCGTCGGCTTCGAGCTGGCCCGGGAGCTCGAGGGGATCGGGGCCGATCCAACCACCCCGCCGGCCGCTCCCGACCCGGCCCCCGAAGGCCCGGGATGACCCACGCCGTCGTGCTGATCGAAGCCGAGCGCGACGCCCTCCAGAGTCTCGGCGGCGCGCTGGCCGAGCTCGACGGGGTCGCCGAGGCCTACTCGGTGACCGGGGAATGGGACTTCGTGGTGATCGTCCGGGTCCCCCGCCACGACCAGCTCGCCGACATCGTCACCGGGAGCATCGGCCAGCTCTCGGGGGTCGCGCGCACCCAGACGATGGTCGCCTTCGAGGTCTTCTCCAAGCACGACCTCGACGCGATGTTCTCGATCGGCGAGTAGGCCGCCCGTCCGCGCCCCCGGCGTCAGAGCCCCGTTCGGGCCCACCCTCCCCGAGCTGGTCGTCCCCCGCTGGCGCCGCGCCCGACCCGGGGCTCGCCGCGGCCTCCTCGCCGCGCTCGTCCTCGCCGCCGGGGCGCTCGCGATCCTCTATCCCCGGGACGGGTGGGTCGTCCACCGGGGGCCCGCCGTCTCGTTCAACCTCCGCTATCCCCGCAGCCTCCATCGCGTCCCGGCCCCCCCCGGGGCCTACGCCCGCGTCGAGCAGCGCGATGCCGGAGGCCGGCTCCTGCGCTGGTTCGAGGTCGACCCGCTCCGCCTCCCGGCGTTTCGCGGCGAGATCACCGGCATCCTCCCCGTGTACGCGGCCAACTACATCGCCGGCCTCGCCGCCCGGACCCCGGGCTTCCTGCTCCAGACCGAGACGAAGACCCGGGTCAACCTCAATCCCGGCTACACGCTGACCTACAGCTTCCGGTCCGGCGGCCGGCCGATGTTCGCCCGCGCGGTGATGCTCCTCCCGGCGATCACCGGCGCCCGCGACGGCGTCCTCCTCTCCATGGGCACCGTCCCGAGCCCCCTGATCGACCCGGTCCCCGACCAGGTCGCCGCCAACGACGTCCTCCAGGTCCCGCTGCGGAGCTTTCGGTTCGGAACCTAGTCGCCGGCGGCTACGGCGCGCCAGGCGTCGTCGTCGTCGCGGTCCCGGGTCCGACGGCGCCCCCGGCGACCGCCCGAACGTCGCTCCCGCCGGTCACCGTGCTCGTGACGATCGTGTCGCTCGCCGCCTGAGGGCCGGCGGCCGGCAGCGCCGACGGCGTGGCCGGCGCGGGAGTCGCGGCGGCCGGTGGGGGCGGGCCGACCGACTGGGTGATCACCTGGACGGGCGTCGGCACGGCCGGGTCGCCGGCCGGTCCGGCGGCGGCGGCCGGCTGGGGTGGGAGGACCGAGGCGTCGGTGATCTGCTGAACCGTCGGGGCCGGAGCGGGCGCCGGCACCGCGGCGGGCGCGACCGGAGCCGCGGCCGCGGCCAGGACGGCCGGTGCGGCGGTGCCCGGGGCGACCGGGGCCGGCGGTGCGGCGTGGGCCGCGGCGGCCGCCCGGTCGCCGGCGAGCGGGGCAGCCGCCCGCAGACGCACGGTCGTGGTCGGCTGGGGAGCCGAGGCGGCCACGGCGGGCACGATCTCCCGGGGCGGGACGACGCGGGCGACGGCGGCCGCCGGGCGGTGAGGGGTGGGTGCGTGGCGGACCTCGACGGCTGCCCCGGCCGTGACCAGGGCCGCGGCGGCCAGACCGGCCACGGCCTTCGCGCCGAGCGTGCCCGCGGTCAGGGCGCCGGCGAAGCCCCCGCCGGTCGCCCCTGAGGTGCCCAGGGCGGCCGCGCCCCCGGCCGCGGTCGCGGCACCGGCGGCGGCCCCGCCTCCGCCCGCCCCGCCGGCCCCGGCCGAGAGGCCGAGCTTGGTCAGGGCGACCTTCTTGATCAGCAGCAGCGGGCCGATCGGGAGGGTGGCGGCCAGGACCCGGTTGTTGGCCTTGAGGGCCGAGCGGAACTCCCGGCAGCGCTGGCAGTCCTTGACGTGGCGGCGGACCGGCGGGGTCGCCCGGCTGATCCCCTCGGCGATGGCCCCGAGCTCGAGCCGGACCTCGGCGCACGTGAGCTTCCGGGCCTCGGCCGCCTCCCCGAGCGAGACCCGGGCTCGGACGAGCAGCGACTTGACCCCGGGGATCGTCGTCTCCATCGCCTCGGCGATCTGCTCGTAGGACATGGCGTCCATCTCGCGCAGGAGGAGCGCCGTGCGCTGGGTCTCGGGCAGGCGGCGGATGTCCGACATCAACAGACGGAAGTCCTCGCGGCCGGCCGCCTTCTCGACCGTCGACTGGCCGGCGTCGGCGAAGTGGACGTCCATCGAGTCGACCCCGATCGCCGTCTGGCGGCGGAGGTGGTTGAGGCACCGGTTGCGGGCGATCCGGTAGAGCCAGGGCCGGACGTTGATCTCCCGGCCGTCGGCCAGGATCGCGTTGAACGCGGCGGCGAAGACCTCCTGGAGCACGTCCTCGGCGTCCTCGCGCGAGGCGAGCATGTGCCGGCAGAAGGCGAGCAGGCGCGCCTGGTAGCGGGCGACGATGACCTCGAAGGCCCCCTGGTGCCCCCGGCGGACGAGGGCGATCAGCCGCTCGTCGGGGGCGAGGCGAAGCAGCGGGGTCGGCGCGCGCAGCCCCGGGAGCGACGTGTTCTTGATGACCGAAGACTCCATGGCCCTATCCAGTCCGCACCCCTGCATGGACACCGTAGCAACGGCCGAGTTGCGCAGCCCCGCCTGGGCGGGTCGGCCCGAGGAGGAGGGTCCGGGCGATCGGGTCCATCCAACCTCCATCGGCACGGGGCCGTCGATCCTGTAGCCGTGGGCGCTTTCGCGCAAGAATGACCCGTCGCCCGGGTGGCGGAACGGCATACGCGGCCGACTTAAAATCGGCTGTCCGCAAGGGCATGTGGGTTCGAGTCCCACCCCGGGCATCGCCCCCGATGGTCCCGCTCCGGCCGCCGGTCGGCCGAGCCGGGACCATCCCGAGGGCGGCGCCCGTCCGGAAGGTCCTACCGGTGGCCCGGACCGTCGTCGTCGGCCCCGGGCCGGGCGGCCCCGTGGTGATGGGAGTGGTGGTGGACCTCGGCGGCCCCGTGGCGGACGTGGCCCGCCGGGTCGTCGGCCCCCTGGCGGGCCTGGACGGTGGCGGGCAGGGCCAGCGCGGCGACGGCGGCGAAGCTGAGCAGGGCCTTGGCGGAGCGTGAATTCATGGTGTCCTCCGAGATGGGGGTGTGCGGGTTCGTCCACAACCATCGGGTCTCGGCGGTCGGGTCCGCAATGGGACCTATGTCTCGGCTCCGACTGGACCTCGGGAGCGGGAAGATAAGGCCATGGTGCTCGCCCGACGCCCCCGGACCGCCCCGGCGCCCGCCGGCCCCGCCCCACCCCCGAGCGCCCGGACGGCCGTGGCCCGCTTCACGCTCGGCAGCGTCGCTGCGATCGCCGTGGTCGTGGTCGGGGGGTTCTTCGCCCTGCGCCCGGTCGCGATCAACGAGGCTGAGCGGAACACCCGCGAGCAGGTCCAGGTCGAGGGGCGCCTCGTCCAGTCGGCCGGCCTGCGCGACGGGGTCCTCCGCGAGGATCCGGCGGCCCTCGCCCGACTCGACGATCTCGTCCAGGGCCAGATCCTCGACACCTCGGTCGTCCGGGTGAAGGTCTGGTCCCGGGACGGGACGATCCTCTACTCCGACGAGCCCGCCCTGATCGGACGGCACTTCGGCCTCGGGGCCGACGAGCAGGAGCTCTTCCGGGCGGGGGGCGCCGACGCCTCGCTCAGCGACCTCTCCAAGCCCGAGAACCGCTACGAGCGCCAGGAGGGCAAGCTGCTCGAGGCCCACACGGCGATCCGCACCCCGAACGGGACCCAGGTCCTGTTCGAGATCTACCAGCGCTTCGCCTCGGTCAGCGCGAGCGGTGACCGCCTCCTCGTCGCCCTCGCGCCCCCGCTCCTCGGGGGGCTCCTCGTCCTCCTCCTCTTCCAGGTCCCTCTCGCCTGGTCGACGGCCCTCCGCCTCCAGCGCGGGCACCGCGAGCGCGAGCAGCTCCTGGCCAGCGCGATCGAGGCCTCGAGCCGGGAGCGGCGCCGGATCGCCGCCGACCTCCACGACGGCGTCGTCCAGGACATCGCCGGGGTCGCCTTCGGGCTGGCCCCGCTCGCCGACGCCGCCGACCGGCGCGAGTCGCCCGAGGAGGCCGCGGCTCTGCGCAAGGCGATCGTCCGGTTGCGCCAGGGCGTCCGGGAGCTGCGCACCCTGCTCGTCGAGATCCACCCGCCGAGCCTCGAGTCCGCCGGCCTCGAGGCGGCGCTCAGCGACCTCCTGAGCCCGCTCGCGGCCGACGGGATCGCCACCGATCTCGAGGTCGACGACGGGGCCGCGGCCGGGTCGGCCGGCGATCCGCTGATCTACCGGGTGGCCCGGGAGGCCCTGCGCAACGCCCAGTCCCACGCCGGGGCCGCCTCGGTTCGGGTCGAGCTCTCCCGACCCGACCCGGCCACCGCCCGCCTCGTGGTGACCGACGACGGGCGTGGGTTCGCCGAGCGCGACCGGGCGCGCAGCGGCGCCGACGGCCACGTCGGCCTCACCCTCCTCGAGGGCCTGGTCGAGCAGGCGGGCGGCACCCTCGACGTCCGCTCGGCCCCGGGCCGGGGGACGACGGTCGAGCTCGAGGTCCCGGCCCGATGATCCGGGTCCTGATCGCCGACGACCACGCCGTCGTCCGCGAGGGCCTCGGGCACCTGATCGACGGGCTCGAGGACATGGCGCTCGTCGGGGTCGCCACCGACGGCGAGGAGGCGGTCGCCCGCTGCCGGGAGACCGTCCCCGACGTCGTCCTCATGGATCTGGACATGCCCCGGGTCGACGGGATCGAGGCGACCCGGCGGATCACCGCCGAGCTCCCGTCGACCGCCGTGCTCGTGCTCACCTCCTTCTCCGACCGGCCTCGCATCCTCGGGGCGATGGAGGCCGGAGCCTGCGGCTACCTGCTCAAGGACGCGGCGTCCTCCGAGGTCGCCGACGGGATCCGGGCGGCGGCCCGGGGGGAATCCCCCCTCGATCCGCGGGCGGCCCGGACCATCCTCACCGCCCGGTCCGAGCCCGATCCGCTCGGGTCCCTGTCGCCCCGCGAGCGCGAGGTCCTCGCCCTGCTCGTCGAGGGCCTCCCCAACAAGCTGATCGCCCGGCGCCTCGAGATCAGCGAGAAGACGGTCAAGTCGCATCTCACCCAGGTCTTCCGCCAGATCGGCGTCACCGACCGCACCCAGGCCGCCCTCTGGGCCGAGCGCCGGCGCCTCGACGGACCGCCGGCCTGAGTCGACCAAGGTCCCATTGCGCCGCCACCCACCCGACCGCCACACTGGCCACCCGTGACCCGCCGACGACCCCTCCTCCCGCTCCCCGCCGTCCTCCTCGTGCTCGCCGTCCCCCCGGCGGCCCGGGCCGACCACGGCAGCGGTGGTGGGGGCGACGCCGGCGGCGGTGGCGGGCGCCCGAGCCAGGTCCGGGTGGCGGGCACCTGCGGCAAGGGGGCGAGCGCCAAGCTCGAGCTCAAGCGGGACGACACCGGCATCGAGGTCCGCTTCGAGGTCGACCGCCGCCGCGGCGGCGAGACCTGGCGGGTGGTCCTCGTCCAGGAGGGCCAGGTCGCCTGGCGCGGTCGGGGGCCGACCGGCGCGCCCGGCGGCTCGCTGCGGGTCACCCGGCGGATCCGCGATCTCGGGGGCGCCGAGCGCATCACCGCGAGGGGAGCCGGTCCCGGGGGGATCACCTGCGTGGCCTCGGCGATCCTCCCCGGCTGACG
>JAXDHK010000442.1:0-4733 GCA_034664545.1 Solirubrobacteraceae bacterium | reverse complement strand
CGCCTGCTCATGGAGAACACAGGCGGCACGTGCGTCGCCCTGGGCCCGGAGGGTGACGGCTCGGTTGTTCATCGAGCGCAGCGTGTCCGGGTGCTCGTTGCCGAGAACCCTGCGCCGCCCATCGAGTGCCCGCTCCTGGAGTTCGCGCGCTCCCTGGAGATCGCCTTCATCATTAAGCGTCGCGGCGAGGTTGTTCATCGAGCGCAGTGTGTCCGGGTGCTCGTCGCCGAGAACTCTTCGGCGCGCGTCGAGCACGAGTTCGTGGTAGGTCCGCGCTCCGTGGAGGTCGCCGAGAGCACGCAGCGTCGACGCGAGGTTGTTCGTCGTCTGGAGAGTGTCGGGATGCTCCTCGCCGCGGACCCTTTGGTAGGTCACCAGCGCCTGCTCGTGGAGGAGACGAGCGCCTTGGAGATCGCCGAGAGCGCGAAGCGTGCCCGCGAGGTTGTCGGTCGACCGGAGCGTGTCCGGATGCTCGTCTCCGAGGACTCGACGCCGCCCGGCGAGGGCAGACTCATGGAGCTTGCGTGCACCACGGAGCTCCCCTTGGGCCCAGAGGATCTCTCCGAGGTCGTTCTCCGATCGCATGGTGTCGGGGTGCTCGGTACCGAGTGCGAGACGCCGCGCTTCAAGCACGTGTTCCAGGAGCTCGTGGGCTCTGGGAAGGTCTCCCTGCGCGCGGATCGTCGCCGCTAGGTTGCTCATCGCCCCGAGTGTGTGCGGCCCGTTCTCGCCCTCTTGCTCGGCGAGCGCGTCGACAGCGCGCCGCCACAATGATGCCGCCGGGATGGGGTCGGTCGAGCCTGCGGCCGCGATCTCGATGGCAGCCGCAAAGACATCGTCCGCAATCTCCGCTTCGATGACGGCGAGGGCGCGCCGCGCCGATTCGTCTCGCTCGCCCGACTCCAGCGCAAGTCCGGCCGCGACGGTCTCCAGTCGAAACGCGTCCTCCCTGGGCCCCGCCATCGCCAGCTCGTTGGCGAGCAGAAGGGCCGCGTGGACGCCCTCCTCTCGCAAGACGCGCATCACCGCGATGGGTGCGATCCGTCGCCAGAACCTGGCGTCCACGGTTAGGCCGACGGGATCTGTGTCGGCGGCGAGCTCGGCCGTGATCTGTCCTCTTTCGGACCGAAGGCGGAGCACGAACTCCCGCCCGGACCATAGGTCTACCGCGCCCTGAGCGCAGGCGGCCTCAGCCCAGATCGGCGCCACGATGACAAGCCCTCCCCGCAGCGCCTTGATCAGTCGCGTTCTTGCAACGTTCATCGTCATTAGCCCCTCATCGATCGCGCCGCGGCTCTCCGTCGACCCGCCGAGGTCCGACCAGTCGACCCAGACCGGCGACTCCGTCGGTTCGTGGCGGATGACGTGCCGCGCGATGGCTGCCACCCCCCGGGCCTCGTTTGCGATGTAGGTCTTCAGCGTGCCCCGCCGACCACTTGCGAGCTCCTCGGCGCATTCGCGTGCTGTCGAAGCGAGCGGACGATCGTCGCCGAGTCGATAGTCGTCAACGAACACGAAGCCGAGCCAGAACCGCTTAGGGCCGTTCAGCGGCAGCTCCAGCGCCTCGACCACAGCGGCGTCGCGCCTCCTCGCGGGTTCTGCCGACCGCCGCGTATCCGGCGAGCTTGGCATTCCCTGCTTAGTCATCCGCTGGTTGTGCACGCCTAACGCGCTCCCGCATCAGCGGATGGATGGCGAACCACTTGGTGCCGTTGGCGAACTGCAGCACCACCATCGCCTGGAAGTAGGAGCCGAGAGCGACGAGCGCCTCCTCGGGCAGGCCGTCGAGTCGATTCGTCTCCTGGATCCTGGCCAGCCACGGCGCCGCTTCGACGGTTATCGCGAGGTAGTCCTCGCGGATCGTCTCAATGGCGGAAGAGACGATCTCCTCGGGCACCGGCAGGCTCGTGGCTGCGCGCGAGCGGCGCGCGACCGCATGGAGCAGCTGGAACATCACCAGGAGGATCCCGCCGCTCATGAGGTAGAGCCTGCGCAGATCGGACGGGGCGATCAGCTCGTCGACGGCTGGCATCCGAGCGCGCAGGATCTCGTCCATGATCTGTAGACCCAGGTCGTCGGGTTCTGGCTCGCTCCCGAGCTTCTCGATCCGGACCGCCGGGAACTGGTAGAGCGGCATGCGCAACGCCGTCCCGTCGGAAACCGGCAGCCAGGGCGGGACGAGATAGATCGTGTGGATCTCGGGGAAGGCGAGATTGTCGATCTGGAAGAACAGGTTGCGCACGGCCGCGTGCATCTGGTCCTGAAGCGAACCCGGCGCGAAGAGCTTCTCCGTCGAGTCGACGACCAGCGCGACTCCGCCGCCGCGCTCTCCGTGCTCCATGATCGCGACAGCGATCTCGCCAGCGTAGCTGCGAACCTCCTTGATGACCTCGCTGACTCGCCCCGACATGTGCCGCCGGAGGCGCGCCCGGAACGTCTCGTCCTGACTCAGGAGATCCTGCACAGTGATAGACGCCGCATCGACGACACTGATCTCGAGGTCTGGCATATTGAGACGCTTCAGCATCTCGAGCATGCGGACACCGATGCTCCGGCGATCCCACCTCGCGGGGAGGAGACCCCGGCGGGCGGCTTCGAGAGCGAAGCCCCCGACCACCGAGAAGAGGAAGTCCGTGATGTCAGGAGGGGAGGAAAGCTCATTGAACTCGCCGTAGTCCACGGTGACGCAGGTGATCGCGTACCGGTCGGCGAGCACCCGCCCGAGACGGCCGATCTGCGTCGTCTTACCGACGCCCATCCCACCGGTGAGCCCGAGGATCTGCGCACGATCGCTCCACGCGATCTGGTCGGCGATGTCGAGGATCGGATCGTCGACGGCCTGGTCGGCGCCGCTCGCGCGGAACACGTCGACAAACCATCCCTGCTCCTCGAGTTGACCCGGCTCAAGGATCTCCGCCCGGAGCGGCGTCACCTTGTAGAGCGTCGACCGCAGGTACTCCAGACGCTGATCGGCGTTCACCTCCCAAGTCTAGCTCCGCCCGGCCACGGATCGCCAACACGCCGCGGCAGCCGGTCCTAGGTGCAGCGGCGGGCTTCCGGGCTTCCGTCCGGTCCCGAGAGATGGTTCTTCAGGGAGTAACTGCTGGGTGGACGTGTACCGAGAGTCAGGCGATAGCGGCTCGTCGCGAATGCCGTCTCGTGCTCGTCCAGGGGCCCAGACCGCTTCCCATCCGCTTGTCGGGCACCAACAAGCGTTGTTGGCTTTCAACTGACCGGGTAACGTCAGCGTATGGCCTCATCGGACACGCCCACCGACCCCCCGCCCGATCCCCTCCCTCGACTCGCCGAGCGCCGGCGCGAGGAGCGCCGGGCCGTCGAGGAAGCCGGTGGCGGCGAGGCCGAGGGCTTCGAGCTGGCCGAGCAGGACCTGATCGAGCACGCCACCCACGCCGACGACCGCTCGGACACGGTCATCCTCGTCGAGGCCGGCCGGGTCGAGGAGCTCAACGAGGAAGTCGAGTACGGCGAGGCCGACGAGGAGACCAAGCCCGACTGACTGAGGGGCGTCGGTGAGTGGGCCGCGGGGGGGGCGGGCCCCTGGCCCCTGCGCGAACAAGCCGGCCGTCGGGCCGGGCCGCGGGGGCCCGGCCCGGCCGGAGAGAAGCCTTCGAGCTGCACCTGGTTGGCTAGACGCGCCTCGAAGGGATGGCACGGGTCTGCGCCCCGGAGTGTAATGCGACTCTCTCTCAGTTGCAAGCGCCTGCCGGGCGCCGGACGGGGTCAGGCCACGGCGGCCTGGGCCGACCAGTCGCGGTAGAGATCCCAGTAGGCGCCGTGCGCCTCGAGCAGTTCCTCGTGGGTGCCCTGCTCGACGATCCGCCCCTTGTCGAGGACGACGATCCGCCCTGCGGCCCGGATGGTCGAGAGGCGGTGGGCGATCACCAGGGCGGTCCGCCCGGCGAGCAGCCGGCGGAGTCCGGCCTCGATCCTGCCCTCGGTGTGGAGGTCGACGTTCGAGGTCGCCTCGTCGAGGACGAGGATCCGGGGGTCGGCGATCAGGGCCCGGGCGAAGGCCAGGAGCTGGCGCTGGCCGGCCGAGAGCTGGGCCCCCCGCTCGCCGACCTCGGTGTCGTAGCCCCGGTCGAGGGCGCCGATGAAGTCCTCGGCCCCGACCGCCGCGGCCGCGGCCCGGACCTCCTCGGGGGTCGCGCTCGGACGCCCGAAGGCGATGTTCTCACCGATCGTGCCCGAGAAGAGAAAGGCCTCCTGGGGGACGATGCCCATCTGGCTGCGGAGCGACGAGGCCTGGACGGCCCGGAGGTCGTGACCGTCGACGAGGACGCGGCCCTCGGTCGGGTCGTAGAAGCGGGCGACGAGCTTGGCGAGGGTCGACTTCCCGGCGCCGGTCGCCCCGACCAGGGCGACGGTCTGGCCGGGGGGGATGACCAGGTCGATCGAGTCGAGGGCGATCACGGGCTCGGCCGGGGCCGGGGCCGGGGCCGGGTCCGCCGCGTCGTCCGGGTCTCCGGGGTCTCCGGTCACGGGCCCGGCCTCGGTCGAAGCCCTCCGGCGGGGCTCGGCGGCGTAGGCGAAGGTGACCCCCTCGAAGCGGATCTCGCCCCGGATCGGCCCGAGCGGAACGGCGTCGGGAGCCTCGACGAGGTCGGGGTGGACGTCGAGAAGCTCGAAGATCTTGTCGAGCGCGGCCATCGCCGACTGGTAGGTCGTGTAGAGCTGGGAGAGCTGGGTGATCGGGTCGAAGAAGTTGTTGA
>JAXDHK010000441.1:0-2532 GCA_034664545.1 Solirubrobacteraceae bacterium | reverse complement strand
GTCCCGCTCTACGCGGTCGTCGCGGCCGGAGTCCTCGCCCACGGGATCGAGGTGCTCCGGGGCCGCCCGGCCGATCCGTCCGAGCCGGTCGCCGGGGGGCTGGAGTGGGGGCTGATGGGGCTGGTCGTCCTCTACGCCCTCCAGGCGAGCTACTCGCACGACTTCACCAATGCCCTCGAGCAGCTCGTCTTCTTCTACGTCCCCTTCGCCCTGGTCTTCGTGCTCCTGCGCCGGATCCACTGGACCCGGCGCCTGCTCCTCGCCTGCCTCGGGGTCCTCGTCGCCCTGGCCGTGGTGTTCGTGGCCGTCGGGCTCCTCGAGTACTCGCGCCGGGAGCTCCTGCTCAACCCGAAGGTGATCAGCGCGAACATGGTCGAGTCCTACTTCCGGGTCAACTCGCTGTTCTTCGACCCGAACATCTACGGCCGGTTCCTGGCCATCGTCATGCTGGCGGTCACCGCGGCCATGCTGTGGAGCGAGCGCCGGCGGGAGATCGTCGGGGCGGCGGTGGTCCTGGCCGTGCTCTGGGTCGGCCTGATGACGAGCATCTCCCAGTCGAGCATCGCCGGGCTCCTGCTCGGCCTGGGCATCCTCGCCGCCCTGCGCTTCAGCGTCCGCCGGACGCTCGCCGTCGCCGGGGCCCTGGTCGTCGCCGGGGCCGTGTTCGTGCTGGTGGCGGGGAGTGCGATCCGGGTCGACCTGAGCTCGTCGGCCCAGGCCGACAAGGCGACGACCGGGCGCTACAACCTGATCCGGGGGGGGATCGACCTCTTCGACCAGCGCCCGGTGACCGGGTTCGGTCCGGGGTCCTTCGCGTTGGAGTACCGCCGCCGGGAGAAATCCTCGAGCGAGAGCGCGGTGTCGGCCTCGCACACGATCCCGATCACGATCGCCGCCGAGCAGGGCGTCGCCGGCCTCGTCCTCTACCTGGTTGTCCTGGCCGCCGCCCTCGGGCGCCTGTTCGGCCGGGGGATCCGGGAGTCGCCGGCCCGGATGGCCGTGGCCGCCGGGTTCGGGGCGCTCGTCCTCCACACCCTGCTCTACGCCGACTTCCTCGAGGACCCGGTGACGTGGACGCTCCTGGGGATCGGGACGGCGCTGGCCGCGGCCGACGCCCGGAGCCGGACTGGGCCCCCACCCGGGCGGGCCGGGCCGGACCCCGCCTGAGCCGTGCTCGCCTACCTCAAGCGGTTGGTGACGGCCGGGGCGGCCTACCAGGCGGGGGACCTCCTGGCCAAGGCGCTGGCCATCTTCACCCTCCCGCTGTACACCCACTACCTGGCTCCGGCGGCCTACGGGGCGGCGGAGACGCTCCTGACGTCGGTGATCCTCGTCTCGATCCTCCTGCGGCTGGGGGTCGGGGAGGCGTTCGTCCGCTTCCACTTCGACGACGACGACCCCGGGCGGCGAGGCCGGCTCGCGGCGGGGACGGTGGCATTCGTCGGGGTGACGAGCAGCGCGGCGGCGGTCGTCGTCCTCGCCGGGGCCGGCCCCGTGTCCGAGGCTCTCCTGGGCTTCCGCGACCCGTGGCTGCTGTCGATCGCCGTGCTCGGGCTCTGGGCGTTCACCAACCTCGAGGTGGCCTACTCGCTCCTGCGGGTGGAGGAGCGGGCGCGGACCTACCTGTGGGCGTCGATCTTCAACGTGGTGGTGTCGGTCAGCCTGACCGCCTTCCTCGTCGTGGTCGAGGGCCAGGGGGCCCGGGGCCTCCTGGGGGGCAACTTCATCGGGACGGCGGCCACGCTGCTCGGGCTGTGGTGGGTCGAGCGGGGGCGCCTGCTCGCCCCGGTGCGCGAGCGGGCCGCCGACCGGGATCCGGCCCCGGGGCTTCCCCTGCGGCGGATGCTGGCCTTCGGCCTGCCGACGGTCCCGGCCGACGCGGCGGTCTACGCCCTCCAGGTCGTCGACCGGGCCTACCTCTTCCGGGTGTCGAGCCCGGCGGCGGCCGGCCTCTACGCGGTGTCGATCAAGCTGGCGACGGTCGTCTTCGTCGCCGTGCGCGGCTTCCAGTACGCCTGGCCGCCGCTGGCCTACTCGGTCAAGGACGACGCCGAGGCCGGGCGCCTCTACTCGGTGGTGACCACCTACTACCTCCTGGTCACGGGGAGCGTGGTCACCGGGGTGACCCTCTTCGGCCGGTGGCTCGTCCGCCTCCTGGCCGCCCCCGAGTACTACGGCGCCTACACGGCGCTCCCGTGGCTGGCCCTCGGGTGGGCCCTCTACGGCCTCTACCTCGTCTTCGTGGTGATCGCCGGCCGGGCCAAGATGACCGTGCGGATCCTCCCGGCCGCCGGGCTCGGCCTCCTCGTCAACGTGGTCGGCCTCGTCGTGCTCGTCCCGGGATCGGGGATCGCCGGGGCGGGGATCGCCCTGTGCGCCGCCTACGCGGCGATGGTGCTGGCGACCTACCTGCTGACCCGGGGCCTCTTCAGCGTCGGCTTCGAGTGGGGGCGCCTGGCCCGGCTCGTCGTCGTCCTGGGCGGGGTCGCCGTGGCCGGGGAGCTCGCCCTCCCGGCCTCGGGGGCCGTCGGC
>JAXDHK010000440.1:0-3033 GCA_034664545.1 Solirubrobacteraceae bacterium | reverse complement strand
CGTCGAGGACGCCTACGAGCTCCCGCGCGTGGAGCGTGTCGCGCCCCTCGGCGAGACGGCCGCGGGCCGTCCGGACGTCGCACCACTCGAGCGCGCGGAACGCCTCCTCGGGGGCCCCGGCCTCGGTCACGTGGAGGAGGAACGCGGTCACCGGGACGTCGGCTCCCCCGCGTGACGGGTAGCGGTAGGTCAGGCTCCACCGGGGATCTACGACTCCCCGGACCCCGGCCTCCTCCCGGGCCTCCCGGGCCGCCGCCTCGGCCAGGGTCTCCCCCGCCTCGCGATGGCCCTTCGGGAACGTCCAGCGGGCTCCGTCGCGGGTGCTCACCAGGCAGAGCCGGAGGTCCCCGGCCTCCCATCGCCAGCACACGGCGGCCGCGAACTCCGGGCGGCGGACGAACGGCAGGCGCCGGGGGAGCAGGGCGGGGGTCAACCGAGGAGCGCGCTCACGAGGCCGCGCGCCCAGCCGGGCTCGGCCGGGTGGACGGTGAACAGGGCGCGGTAGTAGAGCGGCCCGAGCAGGGAGTCGGCGGCCCGCTCGACCGGGGGCGGATCCCCGCCCCGGGCGGACTCGCGCTCGAGCATGGCCGCGAGCTGGGCGTGGCGGTCGGCGACGCACGCGCAGCCGCCCTCGGGGCCGGCGGTTCCGACCGTGGCGCGCATCAGGGCCAGGACGTCGGGATCGGCGAGGTCGACGGCGACGTCGGTCACCCACCGCTCGAGGTCCCCGCGGAGGGTGCCCGTGTCGGGGACGACGACGTCGCCGCTGAAGCGGCTGGCCGCGACCGCGGACAGGAGGTCGCCGAGCGAGGGCCACCGCCGGTACACGGTGGTCGGGTGGACGCCGGCCCGGGCGGCGATGGCGGGCACGGTCAGGGGCTCGGACCGATTCTCGCCGAGGAGCTCCTCGACGGCCCGGTGGACGGAGGCGCGGACCCGGGCGGAGCGGCCGCCGGGTCGGGTCTGGTGGGGGGCGCTGGTGGACACTGGCTCCTATTATTGCATCGATCGCTGCGTTTGCTAGGGTAGATGCTAACGCACGGATCATTGCTTCAGGAGACGCCATGCCCGCCTCGGCCGTAGCCGCCCCGCCCGCCGCACCACCTGCCCGGCTTCGCCGGGGGAGCGCCTTCGCCGCGGTGGCCGCCGTCTTCGTGCTCTTCGCCGCGGCCTCGAGCGCCCCGTCTCCGCTCTACGTCGTCTACCAGCAGGAGTGGCGCTTCTCGGCCACGACGCTGACCGCCGTCTTCGCGATCTACGTCATCGGGCTGCTCGGGTCGCTGCTCGTGGTCGGAGCGCTCTCCGACCACGTCGGCCGGCGTCCGGTCCTGGCCGCCGCGGTCGGGCTCGAGGCGGTGGCCCTGGGCATGTTCATCGCCGCCGACGGCGTCGCGGTCCTCGGCCTGGCTCGGCTCCTCCAGGGAATCGCCACCGGAGCGGCGTTCACGACCCTGGGCGCCACCCTCGTCGACCTCAACCCCCCGCACGCCCCCGGACGGGCCGGACTCATCAACGGCGTGGCGCCGCTCAGCGGCCTGGCCCTCGGGGCCCTGGGCTGCGGGGCGCTCGTCCAACTCGCCCCGTCGCCGACCCACCTGGTCTATGCCCTGCTCCTCGGGGGCATGGTCCTCGCCGGCGTCGTGATCGCCCGGATGCCGGAGACCTCGACCCTCCGGGCCGGAGCCCGGGCGTCGTTGCGCCCCCGGGTCGGAATCCCGGCCCACCTCCGAGGCGACGTCTTCGGCCTCGTTCCCATCCTCGTGGCCAGCTGGGCCCTCGGCGGCCTCTACCTCTCGCTCGGGCCATCGGTCGCGGCGAGCGTGTTCGGCCTGCACAGCCACCTCATCGGGGGACTGGTCGTGACCCTCCTCTGCGGGACGGGCGCGGCCACGGCGTTGGTCATGCGCTCCCGCCCGGTCGACCGGGTCCTGCGGATCGCGGCCGGCCTGCTCGCCGCCGGGATGCTCGTGACCCTGGCCGGCGTCGAGGCCGAGGCGGCGGGGGTGGCCGCGGCCGGGACGGTCGTTGCCGGGATCGGCTTCGGGGCGGCCGCGCTCGGCGGCTTCGGAACCCTGGCCCGGATCGCCGCCCCCGAGGAGCGGGGCGAGCTCTTCGCCGTCGTCTACATCATCTCCTACCTGGCCTTCAGCCTCCCGGCCGTGGTCGCCGGGTTCGCCTCGACGTCGGTCGGCCTGCGCCCGACGGCCCTGGTCTACGGCCTCGGCGTGGTCGGCCTCGGTCTGGCGGCCCTCGGCGCCCAGCGCGCGCTGGCGACCCGCCGGCGGCGGGAGTGCCTCGTCGGCTCATGAGTCCGGAAGGGTCACGCCTCGTCCCTGGTGACGCCAAAACGATTGCCTATACAATCATCTTATGAGCCACCTCCCCGTGCTGAGCATCCTTGACCAGTCGCCGATCGCCGAGGGCTCGACCGGGGCCCAGGCCCTCCAGAACACGCTCGACCTCGCCCGCCGGGCTGACGCCGCCGGCTACCACCGGTACTGGGTGGCCGAGCATCACGGGGGACCGATGCTCGCCGGACCGAGCCCCGAGGCGCTGATCGGGCCGATCGCGGCGGCGACCGAGCGGCTGCGGGTGGGGAGCGGCGGGGTGATGCTCCCCCACTACAGCCCCCTGAAGGTGGCCGAGACGTTCAGCGTGCTGAGCGGCCTCTTCCCGGGGCGCATCGACCTGGGCATCGGCCGGGCGGCGGGGACCGACCCGATGACGACCTTCGCCCTCCAGCGCGACCGCCGCCAGGCCTCGCCCGATGACTTCCCCGAGCAGCTGGCCGAGATGCTCGCCCTGCTCGACGACCGCCTCCCCGCCGCGCACCCGTTCGCCCGGCTCGGGGGGACGCTGCCCGGGCGCCCGGAGGGCCCGGAGCCATGGCTGCTCGGGTCCTCGGAGCAGAGCGCGATCTGGGCCGGCGAGCTCGGGCTCCCGTACGCGTTCGCCGACTTCATCAACCCCCGGGGAGCCGAGGTCGCCGCGCTCTACCGCGACCACTTCACCCCGTCGGACCGGCTCGGGGCC
>JAXDHK010000439.1:0-4041 GCA_034664545.1 Solirubrobacteraceae bacterium | reverse complement strand
GGCCGCGGCGGGCGGTGGCCACGAGGCAGAGCCCGGCCGCGTCGGTGTCGCCGGTCTTGAGGCCGGTGACCCCCGGGAACCGGGCCCGGAGGAGGGGGTTGTTGTTGTAGAGGTAGAGCTTCCCGCCCTTGATCGGGAACCGGAGGACGGCGCTGCGCTGAGCGACGATCCGGGCGATCCGCGGCTGGGCCAGGTCGACCTCGGCCAGGCGGGCGAGGTCGGCCGCGCACGACCGGTTCTCGTCGTCGAGGCCGTCGGGCGAGGCGTAGTGGGTGCACCCGAGGCCCAGGCGGCTCGCCGTGGCGTTCATCAGCCCGACGAAGTCCGGGAGCGTTCCCGAGACGTGCTGGGCCAGGGCGATCGCCGCGTCGTTGCCCGACGGGAGGAGCAGCCCGTAGAGGAGGGGCTCCAGGCGGACCCGGCGCCCCCGGGGGAGGAGGCCGACGCCCGAGCCCCGGTAGGCCAGCGCCTCCTTGGTGACCCGGACCAGCTCCCCGGCGTGGGCCCGGCGGACGACCAGGTAGGCGGTCATCATCTTGGTCAGCGAGGCGATCGGCAGCACCCGCCGGGGCGCCCGCTCCCAGAGGACCCGGCCGGTGTCCTGGTCGAGGAGGATCCCCGCCCGGGGCTGGTGGTGGAAGCGGGCCATGACCAGGCCGGGGCCGCGCGGCGGGGCCGGGGCCGCCGGCGACCGCGGCCGGGTCGGGCCGGTGGCGATCACCGCCCGCTCCCCCGCCCGGCTCCCGGCGGGACCCCGCCGGAGGAGCAGGCCGGTCGCGAGCCCACCGGCCAGGACGACGAGGACGAGCGCGGTCCACCGCCTCCGGGACCGGCGCCGGCGCGCGGCCAGCTCCCGGGCCCGTCGCCGGCCCGGGCCGGTGCGCAGCGGCGAGACCGGCACGGCCATCGTCTCAGTAGACCGGGAGGCGCGGCTCGATCTGCTTGCGGCGCTGGGCGAAGGCCCGGATGACCGCCAGCCCGAAGACGAAGCCCCCGACGTGGGCGAAGTAGGCGACCCCGCTCCCGCCCCCGACCGTGTCGGCGAGCCCGGCCGTCCCGAGCAGGGCCTGCTCGGCGAACCAGATCCCCAGCACCACGAGGGCCGGGAGCTCGATCAGGGTGAAGAAGAAGACGATGAAGACGACGGTCAGCACCCGGGCCCGAGGGTAGAGGAGGATGTAGCCGCCCAGCACCGCCGCGATCGCCCCCGAGGCCCCGATCGTCGGGGCCGTCCCGTTGGTGTCGACCAGGATCTGCAGGCCGAGGGCGGCCAGGCCCCCGAGGATGTAGAAGACGACGAACCGGCCCCGGCCCATCGAGTCCTCGACGTTGTTGCCGAAGATGAAGAGGAACAGCATGTTCCCCCCGAGGTGGAGCAGGCTCCCGTGCATGAACATGCTGGTCAGCGCGGTCAGCCCCGTCGCCGGTTGGCTTCCCGCCGTCCCGATCACTCCGGCCTGGCCCTCGCAGGCGACGACCCCGACCGTGGTCAGCTCACAGTGGCTCCCCGGATGGGTGAACTCGTAGGGGATCGCCCCGTAGCGGACCGACGTCGTCCCGCTCGGTCCCCCGAAGATCGACCCGCCCTGGCGCAGCGAGTAGAGATAGACGAGCACGTTGATCGCCAGGAGGAGGTAGGTGACGATCGGCAGGCGATCGGTCGGGATGTCGTCCTTGATCGGGATCATCCGGTCCGGCCCAGGGCTCCCGACCCCCGCGTACCTCCCCTACGAGGCACGCGCCAGCTTGGACGGGGGCGCGCCGGCGAGCGGTCCGACCCCGGCCCGCGGTTGGGGCACGTGCTGGTCGGCGTGGTAGGAGGATCGGACGAGGGGCCCGGCGGCCACGTGGTCGAAGCCGAGGGCGTAGGCGTCGCGCTCGAGGGCGGCGAACTCGTCCGGGTGCCAGTAGCGGACGACCGGGAGGTGGTCGGCGCTCGGGCGCAGGTACTGGCCGACGGTGAGGACCTGGACGTCGTGCTCGCGCAGGAGCCCGAACGTCTCGACCAGCTCGTCGTGGGTCTCCCCGAGGCCGACCATCAGGCCCGACTTGGTGGTCAAGGCCTCTCCCCCGAGCTCCTTGGCGTTGCGCAGGACCCGGGCCGACCGGAGGAACTCCGAGCCCCGGCGGGCCCGGGGATAGAGGCGGGGGACGACCTCGACGTTGTGGTTGAACACGTCCGGCCCGGCCGCGACCACCCGGGCCAGGGGCATCTCCTGGCCCTGGAAGTCCGGGGTCAGCACCTCGATCTGGCACCCGGGCGCCTGGCGGCGGATCTCGCCGATCACCCCGACGAAGGCCCCGGCCCCGAGGTCGGGGAGATCGTCCCGGTCGACCGAGGTGATCACCGCGTGGCGGAGCCCCATCCGGGCGATCGCCCGGGCCACCCGGGCCGGCTCGAGCGGGTCGTCCCAGGTCGGCTTCCCGGTCTTGACGTTGCAGAACCCGCACCGGCGGGTGCAGGTGTCCCCGAGGATCATGAAGGTCGCCGTCCCCCGCTCCCAGCATTCCCCGACGTTCGGGCAGGCGGCCTCCCGGCAGACGGTGTGGAGGTGCTCGGATTCGATCAGCGCGGTCAACTCCCGGTAGCGCGGACCGCCCGGAGCGGGTACCTTGAACCAGGCTGGCTTGCGCCGGCGCAGGTCGACCGTATCGGCACCAGGTATCTCTTGCGACATTCCGCCCGGCCTCGCGCGGGAGCGGGTAACATGAGCACGCTCAGTCATCGACCTAAGGGTATAGGGGGCGGTTTAGCTTGTCAGCGATCGAAGACGTGAAGTCGGCAGTAGAGGGCGCGTTGGCCAAGGTCGGTGGGCTCGGCGGAGGACTCGGCGGGCTTCCCCCGGCGAAGCTTCTCGGCGGGGCACGGGTCGCGATCGGGGCGGCCGGGATCCTCGCGCCCGGCGTGACCGCGTTCGTCACGGGCCTCAAGCCCGGACGCAACCCGGCGGCTCCGTACCTCGTGCGCCTCAACGGCGCCAGCAACGCCGCCATCGGCGTCGCCATGCTCCAGGGCCCGGCGGCCTCCCAGCCGCTGCTCGTCCAGATGGGGCTGGCCACCGACGTCCTCGGGCTGCTCGCGACCAAGCGGGCCAAGGGCAAGGGCAGCATCGGGGCCCGGGCGTTCCTCTTCGGCGCGGTGACCGAGCTCGCCCTGGCCGGCCTCGGCGGCGCCGTCCTCTCGGGGAAGGTCTAGTCGGGCGGGGGAACCCGCCTCCGCGGCCGGTGGGGATCCGCCTCGCCGGCCACGTCGCCTAGGCCGCGTGGCCGACCAGCGGCGGCGGCTGGGCGTCCGCCACGGTCGCGAGGCGCGACTCGACCCGCGCCAGCGAGACGAGTCGCTGGCGCCGGGCGTTGGCCTGGGCGAACGTGTAGGCCATCCGCCGGCGAAAGCACGGGAGCGCCCGGGTGCGGCCGGTCTCGGCGGCGACCGTGGTCATCCGGACGCCGTCGATCCCGCACGGGACGACCCAGCTGAAGGGCTCGAGGTCGTTCTCGACGTTGACCGCGAAGCCGTGGGTCGTGACCCCCCGCGACAGGTGGACCCCGATCGAGGCGATCTTCCGGTCGGCGACCCAGACCCCGGTCAGTCCGTCCCGGAGGCCGGCCTCGATTCCCTCCCCGGCCAGGGCGGCGATGATCGCCTCCTCCATCGTCCGGAGGTAGGCGATCACGTCCCGGGTGCGCATGATCGGGTAGCCGACGAGCTGGCCCGGCCCGTGATAGGTCAGCCGTCCCCCCCGGTCGGTATCGACGATCTCGATGCCCCGGTCCCGGTACCAGGACGCCCCGAACGGGAGCTCCCCGGCCTGCGATCGGCGCCCCCGGGTGTAGACGGGGGGATGCTCGAGCATCAGCATCACGTCGGGGATCAGCTCGGCCTGGCGGGCGGTCCGGAGGCGCTGCTGGAGGCGGTGGGCCTCGGCGTAGGGGGTCGGTCCGAGGTGGCAGACCCAGATCTCGTCCATCGACCCAGGATCGCACAGACCCGGACTAGGCTTGACTGGTGGCGCTCGAGCGGATCACGCGCCTGCGCTGGCG
>JAXDHK010000438.1:0-2917 GCA_034664545.1 Solirubrobacteraceae bacterium | reverse complement strand
GGGGGAGGGCGGCTTGGGCACAGCACCGCCTGACGGGCTCGATCGAGGGCGACGCCGCGGAGGATGTCGTGCTCGGAGGTCTCGAAGCCGGGGAGGCCGAAGGTCTCGAGGACCTCGATGAGGATGGCGACCCCGGCGACGATGGTCGGGGCCCGGTCGGGGTGGAGGCCGGGGACCCGGCGAAGGTCGGCGAGGGGGAGGCCGGCGAGGCGGGCGAGGAGGAGCCGGCAGGTCGAGAGCTCGACGGGATAGCCGTGGACCCGGGCCGAGTCGTGGGGGTGGAGGCCCTGGTCGATCGCGGCCAGGGAGGTCGCGGTCCCGGCTACGGCGACCGCCTCCCGGGGGATCCGGCGCTCGTCGTCGGGGATGTGGCGGTCGATCAGCCGGCGGACGTCGGCCCGGAGCTTGGCGATCTCCGGCCGGGTGGGGGGGTCGTGGCGGAGGTGGCGCTCGGACTGGCGGACGACGCCGGCTTGGAGCGAGACGTGGAAGGCGGCTTCGCGGCCGGTTCCCCGAACGATCTCGGTGGAGCCGCCCCCGACGTCGATGACGAGGGTCGGTACACCCCGGTCGGGATCGCGTTCGCTGGTGGCGCCGAGGAAGGTCAGCCGGGCCTCCTCGTCGCCGGGGATCGTCCGGGCGTCGAGCTCGTACCGGTCGGAGACGAGGGCGACGAACTCGGGGCCGTTGGCGGCGTCCCGGACGGCGCTGGTCATGACGGCGGTCCGGATGTCGCAGGCGTCGGCGGCGATCTTCGCGGCGTAGTCGTCGAGCGCGGCGCAGACCCGGTCGATGGCCGGGTCCTGGAGACGACCGTCGGTGTCCACCTGGTCGCCGAGCCGGGTCACCCGGGAGTGGCGCTCACGCTCGCGGACCCGCCCGGCGGGGTCGACGTCGGCGATCAGCAGACGGGTCGAGTTGGTCCCGATGTCGACGACGGCGACGCGGGTGGTCGGGCGAGGGAGGGGGTCGGGCTCGGCCATATCCAGGCGATCTTCGCGGTCGGGGGTCCCCGGACCCCCGGCTGCCGGGAAACTTGCCGAGTCCGGGCCCGGACCCGGCGGGGGTTGCTAAGCTCTGATTTCAGACGTCGCGGGGTGGAGCAGTCTGGTAGCTCGTCGGGCTCATAACCCGAAGGTCGCGGGTTCGAATCCCGCCCCCGCTATTGAGAGCGGTCTCGAGTCCGCGGTCTCCGGCTCGGTAGAGTTGCGTCCCGTGGCCAGCCTCGACGATCCCGCCGTCCGCGAGCTGCTCGACAAGCCGAACTGCGGCGTCCTCTCGACGCTCAACGCCGACGGCTCGATCCTCAGCACGGTCGTCTGGCTCGAGGTCGAGGACGGTGCCGTCGCCGTCAACAGCGCCGTCGGCCGGGTCTGGCCGACCAACCTCGAGCGCGACCCCCGGGTGACCGTGCTCGTGTTCGACCCGGCCAATCCCTACGAGTACGTCGAGATCCGCGGGACCGCCGCCCCGACCGACGGAGCCGACGACCAGATCGACCGGCTCGCCAAGATCTACATCGGCCAGGACACCTATCCGTTCAGGCAGCCGGGCGAGCAGCGGGTCAAGTTCCTGATCACGCCGACCCGCGTCCGCCACCAGAAGCAGTAGCCCCTCGCCCGGCGTCAGCTCGACGCCCCGGCCGTCATCCGGGCGAGCTCCCGGAGCAGGGCTTCCATTCCGGCGATCTCGTACACCGACCGCTGGCGCCCGGCCCCGCCCCCCCGGTCGACGAGTCCCGGGAGCCGGCCGAGCTCCTCGGCGCACCCGAGCTCGTCCGCGTAGCCCCGGGCCCGCTCCAGCGCCTCGTCGAGCAGGTCCCCGACGGGGCGGAGCCGCCCCTCCGAGTCCGGGAGCCGGGCCTCGACCCCGAAGCGCGCCGCCCGAAACCCGCCCTCCTCGAGCACCTCGGCCGGCGGGTCGGGCTCCGGCTCGGCCTCGGCCGCCCACCGGGCGAGGCAGTGGGTCAGCGCGACCAGAGCGGCCGTGTCCTCGAGCGAGGTCTGGGCGTCGAGGGCCCGGACCTCGACCGTCCCCAGCCGGGGGTGGGGCCGGAGCTTCCACCAGAACCACGTGTAGTCGGGTACGTCCGCCGCCCGGGCCAGGACCTCCGTCGTCTCCTCGAAGTCGGCGAAGTCCCGCATCCCCCGGGGGACGCCCGACCGCGGCCAGCCCCGGATCGTCATGTCCCGGGCCGAGGCCAGGCCCGTGTCCCGGCCGTGGCGGTACGGGGAGTTCGCGGCCAGGGCCTGGAGCAGGGGGAGGTGGCGGCGCAGGCCGTTGAACGCCCGGATCGCCGTCTCGGCGTCGGGCATCCCGACGTGGATGTGGAGCCCCCCGACCGGGGTGACCACCGCGTCCCCGAGCTGGTCGCGGATCCGCTCGTAGCGTTTCTTGTCGGTGATCTCGGCCGTCCCCTCCTCGGCCGACGGATGGGTCCCCGACCCGAGCAGGCCCGCCCCGGTCTCGAGCACCGCCTTCCGCAGGCCGGCCAGGGCATCCACCGCCTCCCCGGCACTCCGGCAGACGTCGGTGATCATCTCCATCTGGCAGGCGTGGAGCTCACGCTCGACCCGCCCCGAGCAGCTTCCCAGCCGGTCGTGCACCGCCGCCGAGGTGTTCGTCTGGCGGCCGGTGACCGGGTCGACCAGGAACAACTCCTCCTCGACGCCGACCGAGAACGGCTCGCCCGATCCGAATTCGTCGCCGATCTCCTCGTCCCCGCTCAACCCGGAGACGATCTTCCCCGCCCGTCCCTCGGCGAAACCCGACACCCCCCGCCCCCCGGCCTTCGTTCCGCGGCGGCTACTGACCCGGCTGGGGACCAGCATCCCCCCCCCGCCGGGCCCGCAGCCCCGAGGCCGGGGCGTTCGGCCGGGCCACGGCCGCCCGGATCGTCGCCTCGCTCCCGACCAGG
>JAXDHK010000437.1:0-3719 GCA_034664545.1 Solirubrobacteraceae bacterium | reverse complement strand
GGGCCGGCCTGGCCCTCGCCGGTCTCGTCCCGGCCGCGGCCCTCGGCCTCGCCTTCCCGACCCCGGGCCACGAGCCGTTCGCGGCGTCGAGCTTCTGGCCCGCCCTGGCCGCCGTCCTCCTCCTGGCCGCTCTGGCCCCGACCCTCCGCCCGGGCGCGACCCTCTACGCCCTGGCGTGTGCGGCCGCCTTCGCCATCCCGACCCCGGTGGGCGGGAACGCGGTCCGCCTGGGGGCGCTCTTCGCCGGCCCCCTGGCCGCCGTCGCCACCTCCCGGGAGCGCCGGCCGGCCCTCCTCGTGCTGGCGCTCCCCCTCGCCTACTGGCAGCTCCAGGCCCCGATCCGGGACGTCGTGGTCGCCCACGGCGACCCGTCGACCCGGGCCGCCTACTACGCCCCGCTCGAGCGCTTCCTGGCCCGGGAGCCGGGCGGCGGGCCCCGGCGGGTCGAGGTCCCGTTCACGCGCGTCCACTGGGAGGCGGCGCTCCTGGCCCCCGACGTGGCCCTGGCCCGGGGGTGGGAGCGCCAGCTCGACATCGCCGACAACGACGTCTTCTACGGCCCCCGCCTGAGCGCCGGGGCCTACGCCGCCTGGCTGCGGGCGACCGGGGTCGCCTTCGTCGCCCTGCCCGACGCCCGGCTCGACTACTCGGCCCGGGCGGAGGCCGAGCTCATCCGGGGGGGGCTGCCCTACCTCCGCCTGGTCGGGCGCCCGGCCCACTGGCGGGTCTACGCCGTGGCCGACCCCGGCCGGCTGGCCTCGGCTCCGGCCCGCCTGACCGCGGTCGGGGCCGACGGCTTCACGCTGGACTTCGCCCGGGCGGGGACGAGCGTGGTGCGCCTGCGCTTCACCGACTACTGGACGGCACCCGGAGCGTGCGTAGGGCGGGCCCCGGGAGGGTTCACGGCGGTCCGGGCCGAGCGCCGGGGCCGGGTGCGCGTGAGCGCCCGTCTCGATCCGGGTCTTCTTCTGGAGCGGGGTCGGGTCTGCGGTGGGTTGCCGGGGCCGGCGCGGCGGGCCGGGGATTCGGCCGGGCCGGTCGGCGGGGCGGGCGGGGCAGGATAGGATCCGAGCCTGCGATGCTGATCCGCTCTGGCTCCCTTCGGGCGCGCGTCCTCCCGCACGGTTGGCTCGACATCGTCCGCCAATTCGTGCTGTTCGGCGGTGCGTACATGCTCTACCGCCTGGTGCGGGGGCTGGCCGACGCGCGCACGACGGTGGCCTTCCAGCACGCCCGGGAGCTGATCGGGACCGAGCGGGCGCTCCACTTCTTCGTCGAGCCGAGCGTCCAGGCCTGGGCGTCGGGGAGCCACCTGCTGATGGAGGCGGCGACCTGGCTCTACATCGGGGCTCAGACGTCGGTCCTGATCGGGGTGCTCCTCTACCTCTACATGTTCCACAACCGGTGCTTCTACTTCGTGCGCAACATGCTGATGGTCTCGATGGGGGTGGCCCTGGTCGGGTACATCGGCTTCCCGACGGCGCCCCCGCGGTTCCTCCCGGAGTGGGGCTTCTTCGACTCGGTGGCCGACTTCACGGGCGTTCCGGCGACGAGCGCCTCGGTCAACGCCCTGTTCAACCCGTACGCGGCGATCCCGTCGATGCACGTGGCCTTCGCCCTCATGCTCGGGTGGCCGCTGGCCCGGCTGGCCCGCCACCGGGCGGTGGCGGCGTTCTGGTTCTGCTACCCCTTCCTGATCACCTTCGTGACCGTCGCCACCGCCAACCACTTCCTGGCCGACGCCCTGCTCGGGGCGGTGACCGCCGGGTTCTCGGCCTTCGTGGCCGCCCGGCTCGGGCGCCTGCGCCCCCAGGACTGGAACTTCGGGACCCCGGCGGCGGTCGGCCTGACGTGAGCCGCCTCGAGGCCCCACCCGGACCCGAGCGGCCCCGGCCGCGGGCCCCGCGGACGGCGGGAGAGACCCGGGAGACGGTGAAGAGCAAGCTGATCGAGTCGCGGCTGACCCCGAACGCGATCTCCCTGACCGGCCTTGCCCTGAACGTCGTGGCGGCCGTCCTGGTCTGGCAGCAGTACTTCTTCCTCGGGGGCGCGGCGTTCATCGTCGGGTCGATCATGGACACCCTCGACGGGCGCTACTCGCGGATGTCGGGGAAGGGGACCCCGTTCGGGGCGTTCCTCGACTCGACGCTCGACCGCTGCGAGGAGGGGATCGTCCTGACCGCGGTGGCCGTCCAGTTCACCCGCGAGCACGACCAGGCGGCGGTGGCCGCCGTGGTGATCGCCGTGCTCGCCTCCCTGATGGTCTCCTACACCCGGGCGCGGGCCGAGGCGCTCGGGGTCGAGTGCAAGGTGGGGATCGCCAACCGGGCCGTCCGGGTGGTCATCCTCTCGGCGGGCCTCGTCTTCGCCCGGGGGGCCTCACTCGGGGACTTCAGCCTGCTCGAGCCGGCCGTCTACGTCCTGGCCGGGCTGAGCGCGATCACCGTCCTGCAGCGCATCCTCCACGTCCGTCGGGCGCTCACCGGGGCGGCCTGACCGGGCCCGCCGCGCGTCGGGCCCGAGACCCGGCGGGGTCGGGCGGGTGTAATCGAACGGCCCCGGCCGTGTAGCTCTGGCAACGCTTTCGAGAAGGGATCAGCAACACCCGTGACCAAGACCAACGGCAGTCATTCCACCACCAACGGCGCCGGGCGCTACCAGTCCGGGAAGGTGCGCGTGGCGATCATCGGCGTCGGCAACTGCGCGTCCGCCTTCGTCCAGGGCGTCCACCACTACCGGGACGCCGACCCGGAGCTAGACGTCCCCGGCCTGATGCACGTCGACCTCGGGGGCTATCACATCCGGGACATCGAGTTCACCGCGGCCTTCGACATCGACCGCGACAAGGTCGGCAAGGACCTGGGGACGGCGATCTGGGCCGGCCAGAACAACACGATCAAGTTCGCCGAGGTCCCGGCCGACCTCGGGGTCCCCGTCCACCGGGGGATGACTCACGACGGGCTGGGCAAGTACCTCAAGCAGCGGATCGAGAAGGCCCCGGGGGAAACGGCCGACATCGTCGAGATCCTCAAGTCGACCCACACCGACGTCGTCGTCTCCTACCTCCCGGTCGGCTCCGAGCAGGCGACCAAGTGGTACGTCGAGCAGGTGCTCGAGGCCGGGTGCGGCTTCGTCAACTGCATCCCGGTGTTCATCGCCCGGGAGGACTACTGGGACAAGCGCTTCCAGAAGGCGGGCCTCCCGATCGTCGGGGACGACATCAAGTCCCAGGTCGGGGCGACGATCGTCCACCGGACCCTGGCCCGGCTGTTCGCCGACCGGGGGGTCAAGATGCTCCGGACCTCCCAGCTGAACGTCGGCGGAAACATGGACTTCTTCAACATGCTCGAGCGCGAGCGCCTCGAGTCCAAGAAGATCTCGAAGACCAACGCCGTGACCTCGATCATGGACCACGAGCTCCCGGCCGACGACGTCTACATCGGGCCGTCGGACTACGTCCCGTGGCTGACCGACCGGAAGTGGGCCCACATCCGGGTCGAGGGCCAGGCGTTCGGGGACGTCCCCCTGAACCTGGAGCTGAAGCTCGAGGTCTGGGACTCGCCGAACTCGGCGGGGATCGTCATCGACGCGGTCCGGTGCTGCAAGCTCGCCCTCAACCACGGCCTCGGCGGCCAGATCGACGGGCCGAGCTCCTACCTGATGATTTCTACGGAATACCAGAGGACTGAAGTCCAGTCTCGATGGTCGATGTAGTATTT
>JAXDHK010000436.1:0-3492 GCA_034664545.1 Solirubrobacteraceae bacterium | reverse complement strand
CTAGCCCCACTCTGTGACCCACGTCACACAAGGTCGGTGTTCTTGGTGGTAGGCTGCTCGTATACGTCGCTGACACCGTGAGACGAACATGACCATCGGCGTCGTCGCAGGCTGGCAGGGGACGGTGACTGGACGTCCTCGCCGGCCACCGTGTCCGGCGTCCCGGGGGAGACGCACCGGCCAATCCTTACGCCCCCAACATGATCGGCGGTTCGCCCCCCGATGGCTGAACAGGCGCTGCGAAGGCACCACCGGTGGATGGGGATGCGCATCCCGACGCAACCCGGGACTCGGTAGGCGGTGGGCCACCTCCCGGCGGACCGTGCCGCGTTGAGGGTCGCGCATGAGCTCCACGCCGCCGGCGAGTACGCCCGCCTGGAAGCCGCGGCGGCGCTGGCCGAGGCCGAGACCGAGGAGGCGGAGCTGCGGGTGCTCGTAGCGGCCCGGGAGCACCTGGGAATGGCCGTGTCCTACTGCTGCCTCTTCAGCGCCGACGAGCAGGTGGTCAGGCGCACCTATGGGGAGGCGGTTTCGTTCGGAGTCGAGCGGGGGACCGCCGTTCCCCGACGCGATACGTACTGTCAGCGTGTCGTCGACGGCCGCCTGCCGAACCTCATCACCGACGCCCAGCACGATACGCGGCTGGCTGATCTGCCCCGGACGAAGGACTCGAATATCGGTTCGTACATCGGGGTCCCCGTCGTCTTCAGCGACGGGCGCGTCTACGGCACCCTTTGCTGCGCGAGCCATGTTCCGGCTCCATGGCTCGGGGACCACGACATCGCCTTCATGCACCTCCTCGGACGGATGCTCGCGCAGGAGCTCGAGCGCGGGGAGGTCCACCGCGAGGCACAGCACCACAGCAACGAGGCGACCGCGCTCCGAGCGCTCCTCGCCGCCCTCGACGCCCGTGACAGCTACACGGGCCGCCACTCCGAAGCCGTCGTCGAGCTGGCCGTCGAGGTGACCCGCGACCTCGGGATGCCCGACAGCTTCGTCGAGGAGGTCAGGCAGGTCGCGCTCCTCCACGACATCGGCAAGATCGGCATCCCCGACGCGATCCTCGGGAAGCGGGGGCCGCTCGACGCGGCCGACTGGGAGATCATGCACACCCACCCGGTCATCGGCGCGCGGATCGTCGGATCGATCGACAGCCTCGCCGGCCTGGCCCCGGCGATCCGGGCCGAGCACGAGCGCTGCGACGGGACCGGATATCCCGACGGCCTCGCCCACAACCGGATCCCGCTGGCCAGCAGGGTCACGTTCGCCTGCGATGCCTACCACGCGATGATCAGTGCGCGCCCGTACCGGGCCGCCCTGGGCACGGCCGCGGCGGCGAGCGAGCTGCGCGGGAACACGGGAACGCAGTTCGACCCCGACGTGGTCGAGGCCCTGCTGCGCGTGATCGGGCGCTAGAAGAAACCGGGCGGGTCGTTACGGCAGCGCGCAGGCGGCGGCGCTGTAGCCCTTGGGGTCGGCCCCGGCGTTGGCGATGTGCCCGGCCATGGTGATCCTCTGGGCCTTCAGGACGGCGTGGCCGCGGCGGCGCCACTGGAAGCTGACCACCCCGCGCAGGACGTAGGGGACGGTGGCGACGGGGATCGTGAACTGCTGGCCGGCCTGGCGGGCCTTGAACGTGGCGGCCCCGACGCTTCGAAAGCCGGTGTCGGCGGCGGGGATGAACTTCCAGTCGGAGCCGACCTGGTACTGGACCTGGAAGCGCATGAACATGCGCTCGTTGGCCAGACCCGTCCCCGGCATCGACCCGCGAACGCCGATCACCCGGGGAAAGGCCTTGGTGTTGCAGACGTCGACCGTGGCCCAGAGGTGGCGCGACTGGACCGGGGCGGGAGCCTTGGGCTTGGCCGCGGCCGCCCCGAGCGCAGGGGCGGGCAGGGCGCCGATGAGGAGGAGGGCGGCGGCGGCGAGGCGCTTTGGGACCATGGGCACGGCCAGCACCATAGCGAGGCCGTCCGCGGCCCGAGCCGGTTGTGGCGCCGGCCGACGGGATGGTGTGGAATGGTCACGATGAGCCGATCGATCGCAGGCGAGACGCTCAAGCTCCTGGCCACCGTGCCGGTGTTCGAGACCCTCTCCGACGAGGATCTCGAGCGGATCGCCGAGGTCTCGGTGCCCCGGTCGTTCGCCCCGGGGGAGGTCGTCTTCCGGGAGGGCGACGCCTCGGACACCTGCTACATCGTCCGGATCGGCCACGCCCGGGCGGTCCGGGCCCACGCCGACGGACGGACGATCACCCTGGCCACCTTCGGCTCCGGGGACATCTTCGGGGAGCTGGCGATGTTCGAGAACGAGAGCCGGTCGGCGACGATCGAGGCGACGAGCGCGATGTCGGTGATCGCGATCCTCGGGGGTGACATGCGCCGCCTCCTGGCCGCCCACCACCAGATGGCGATCCGGCTGGTCGTCGCCCTCGGGCGCCGCCTCCGGGAGACCAACGAGCGCCTGTCGCGCCAGTCCTTCCAGACGGTCCAGAGCCGGGTGGCCACCGTCCTCATCCAGCTCGTCGACCAGGCCCGGGCCGAGGGGGCGACGGAGGGCGACGTGCTGGTCGAGGCCACCCAGGCCGACATCGCCCAGCTCGCCGGGTCCTCCCGGGAGTCGGCGAGCCGTTTCCTGGCCGTGCTCGAGCGGGCCCGGGTGATCTCCCAGGGCCGGGGCAAGCTGATCGTCCACCAGCCCGACGCGCTCGACGGGTACGTCTTCTGAGCGGGGTCGAGGAATTCTCGGCCGGAGGCGTCGTCCTCCGGGATGGGGGCGAGGTGCTGGTCATCGTCCCGACCCGCCGGGCGGCCGACGGACGCCGGGTGCTCGCCCTGCCCAAGGGGCACCTCGACGAGGACGAGACCGCCGAGGAGGCGGCGACCCGGGAGGTCCGCGAGGAGGGCGGGGTCGAAGCTGACCTGATCGAGCACCTCGGGGACGTCCGCTACTGGTACCGCCGGCGGGGGCGGGCCGTCCCCAAGCGCGTGGCCTTCTACCTCTTCCGGTACCGGTCGGGCGACCCGGCCGACCACGACGACGAGGTCGAGGAGGCACGGTGGATGCCGCTGCGCGAAGCGTCGACGGCGCTCAGCTACGAGGGCGAGCGCCAGATGGTCCGGCGGGCCCTATCGCAATCGCCGCCGGACCGATAGCCTCCAGCCGGTGCAGGTGCTCAACTTCTACTCGACGATCTTCGCCGACCAGCTCAAGCGCGGTCGCAAGACGGCGACGATCCGCCTCGGGGACAAGTCGCACAAGTACCGCAAGAACGAGGCGGTGATCGTGACGATCGGCTATCAGCACTCGCCCCGGGAGAAGGTCTTCGACGCCGTGATCGACCAGGTCGAGGTGATGCGCCTGCGCGAGCTCTCGCCCCGGGACATCGAGCACGACAACCCGGAGTTCCGCCGCCACGAGGAGCTCGTCCACTTCCTCGAGCAGATCTACGGGCGCGACGTCTCGACCGAGGACACGGTGACCGTGGTCCGC
>JAXDHK010000435.1:0-14142 GCA_034664545.1 Solirubrobacteraceae bacterium | reverse complement strand
ACGTCCGCGCCGTCCACGACACCTGGGGGATCGCCACCGGCCTGCGCCTCGAGGGCCGGGCCGAGGGCGAGGCCGGCGACGGGCCGGTCGTCCGTCCCGGGGTGGCCTTCGACCGCTGCGGGCGGCTCCTCGTCCTCGCCGCCTCCACGCCCCTTCCCGTGGCCGCGCAGCTTCCGGGGGGGACGCTCCATCTCGCCGTGCTGCGGGCCGACCTCGCCGCCGGCGAGCCGGCGGCGACCCTCCGGTGGGCGGCCCCGGGCGACCGGGTCGAGGCGGGCCTCGACGTCGTGCTCGGCACCGTCGCCGCGCTCGGCGGCCGGGTGGCCTGGACCGACGCCGGACGCAGGTACGTCCGCACGGCGGCGCCGGTCGCCCTGGCCGCCGGCTTCGTGCGCCGGGGAACGGCGGTGGCGGCCGGGACCCCTCAGCAATGGACGGCGGCGATCGCCGTGGACGCGGGCTTCTCCGGTGTGCCCGTGTACGTGGCCGGGGTGTCGCCCGGGGATCCCGGACCCGGGACGGCGACCGTGCAGATCCTCGAGGCCGCCGCCGAGGGGTTCCGGATCACCGTCCGCCGTCCGACCGGACGCGACGCCGCACCGGGCGGCGTGGCGGCGGGGACCTCGGCGATCACGACGACGCCCGACGACGTCGCCTGGATCGCCGCTCTGCCCCAGGCGCCCGCCGGCGCCGGCGACCCGATCCCACCCTCTGGCCCGTGCCCGGGCCTCCTCTCCAACCGGGAGCATCGATGACGCCCTTGCCACAGCCGCTGCCCGCCACCCATCGTCCGGCGTTCTTCGCCGGCGAGGTGCTCCACGCGGACGACCTGGCGGACGTGGCCGCCGTCGAGCGCTCGCTCCGTTGGTTGCACAACCGGGTGCTCCACGGTTGGGGCATCGGCCTCGGTCTGGCGGCCGTCGGCGCCCGCGGGGCCAAGTCGGTCAGCGTGGGCGAGGGCTACGCCATCGACGCGGCCGGGCGCGACCTCGTCCTCGAGCAGGCGGTGACGCTGGCGGTGCCCCCGGTGGCCGCCGGACCGGACGGCCGGCCCGCCGACTACCTCCTCGTGATCGCCTACACCGAGGACGACGCGGCGACGGTCGAGCTCCGCGACGGAGCCTGCGCGACGCTCGGGGCGGTAAGGCGGCGTGACGACCCGACCGTCGCCTGGCGCGTCCCCCAGGCCGTGCGCGACGGCCTCGACCTCGTGCTCGGGGCCGCGCAGGTGGCCGGCTGCGCGCTGGCCGGACCGCTCGTGACCGCGGGGGTGCGCCGCGCGCTCGGCGCGATCCCCTCGCCCCATGTCGCCACCGGGACTGACGACACGGTCTGGACCGCCTGGGCGCCCGACGGCGTGCCGGCCGGCGTGATGGCCACGGTCGACACGAGCGGCGGCGGCTTCGGCGACACCCCGTCCTACCAGGTGGCGATCCAGGGGGAGCGGGAGGCCATCGCGTCGAGCTCAGACCGGTTCGTGATCGACGGCCATCCTCACGTGGCGCGGGCCGGGATGCTCTCGTTCGACGTCGTCGTGCCGCTCCCGGAGGGGGTCATCAACCCGGGAACGTCCAACGTGCTCGAGGTCAACCCGCCGGGGCGGGACGCTCTCGCCTGGGTCAACGGAGGGCTCCATTGGAAGGTCCAGTGGATCGGCGTGGAGGCCGCCTGAGCCGTGCCGCAGGAGACGCCGTACCGCTACGTCAACGTCGCCGGCGCCTGGCCGGGCGCCCGGATCGACGGCCTCGTGTCCGACGACGAGGGACGCCTCGGGCTGCCGCCGGGGCCGGCGGGGGTGACGCCGTACGCCACGGTGTCGATCGACCCGGCCGACGGCCTCGTCGGCCTGGCCTGCGCACCCGACGGCACGATCTACGTGGCCGATCCCGGCGGCGGCCGGGTCCTACGCGTCGATCCCTGCGACCGAAGCGTGCGGATCCTCGGCTGCCTCGATCGGGCGACGGACGACCCGGCCGCCCCGCGCGGCCCGCGGGGACTCGCCCTAGGACCGAGGCACACGCTGGTGGTCGCGGATCCGCCGACCGGGCGCGTACTCATCGTCGACCGGGGGACCGGGGCGATCCGCGACGTCTGGACGGACGGCTTCGTCGAGCCGTGGGCCGTCGCCGTCGACGGCGAGGATCGCGTTCTCGTGGCCGACGCCGGTGCGGCCTCGGTGCGGCGCTTCGGCGCCGACGGCGAGGAGGACCTCCGCTTCGCGCCGGCCACCGGCGGCCCCGGCCTCGGTCTCGGGTCGCCCCGGGGGCTGGCGCTCCTCCCGGGCGGGGCGATCCTGGTGGTCGACCAGTCCCCGAGCGCCCGGATCCTCGGCCTCGACGGCGAGGGTCGACCCGACGCGCGACTGACGGCCACCTTCGGGGGCCTGGACGCGGGCTCGACGCTGGCGCTCGTCCAGGTGGGGTCGACGACCTGGGCTGCCGGGCGCGCGGGTCTGGCCGCCGTCACCGACGGCCTGGTCGCCCGGCAGGACGAGCCGGTCGCCGTAGGCGTCGACGTCCACTGCGACGGGAGCGTGCTCGTGGCGACGGCGACCGCGATCCTGGTGCTCGCGCCCGGGGGAGCCTCGACCTACGGGACGCTCGTGGTCCCGGCCCCGGCCGGCCTCGAGCCGTGGGACCGGGTGCGCGTCATCCTGGCCGAGCCCCTGCCGCCCGCGACCCATCTGCGAGTGTGGACCTCGGCCGGCCCGGCGGTCCCGATCCCGTCGCCGCCGTCCGCGGGCGACGATCCGGAGGCGCCCTTCCCCACGCCGGTCGGAACCTGGCGGGCGGCGCCGCTCGACGAGCTCGACGTTCGCCCGCTGCTCGCCCCGGCGGCCGCGCTGTGGATCGCGGTCGAATGGCACGGCGACGGCACGGCGTCGCCGCGCGTCGAGGACGTGCGGGTCGATCGCATGGGGCGCGGTTGGGCCGACGACCTGCCGCACGTCCTGGTCGCCGAGCCGGCCGACCCGCTGATCCGGTTCCTGGCGCTGCTCGCCTCGGTCTACGGGGAGGTGGCCGGCGGAATCGACGCGCTCCCGGAGCGCCTGGATCCGGCGATCACCCCCGATCGCCCGGACGCGCCGTGGCTCGCCAGGCTGGCGCGCTGGGTCGACGTCGAGCCGGCGGCTCGCCTCGACGAGGCCGGCCGGCGGGCGCTGGTCGGCGATGCGCTGGCGGCGCACGAGCGGCGGGGCACCGTGCGGGGCCTCGTCGACGCTGTGGCCCGGGACCTGGGCATCGAGGTGTCGATCTCCGAGCCGGCGCCCGCCCCGGCCTGGCCCCTCGGCCGCACCGGCGGCGGGCTCGCGTTCGCCTCGCCCCTCGTCGCCGCTCCGCCCGGAGAACCGGTGCTCGACACGACGGCGATCGTCGACCGTTCGTGGCTGATCGACCCAGACGAGCGCGGGCTCCCGCTGCTGGGGGGCTCCGCCCACCGCTTCTGCGTGCACGTCCCGCCGGATGTCCTGCGCGACCCGACGCTCCGGGCGGAGGTCGAGCGCGTCCTCGAGCGGGAGAAGCCGGCGCACACCGTGTTCGAGCTCGACGCTGGGCTCGCGGCCGGAGGCGTCGTCGGGACGACCCGGGTCGGCGTCGACCGGCTCACCGACGGCACCGCGGACGCGCTCGACTTCGACGGCGCCGACCGCCTCGGCTCCGGAACCGTGCTCAGGGGCCGCCAGCCCACCGATCCGCCCGCGCCGGGGCGCGTCGGCCAGACGATCGTCATCGGCGTACCCGATCCAGAAAGGACCCGCTAAGACCATGACCGAGGGCAACGGCGTTCGGCCCGCCGGCGTGCTGACGCCGCTGCGCCGCAACCGCTTCTTCTACGGCAAGCTGATGGACACCCGCCACTGGGAGCTCGAGCAGGAGTACGGCATCCAATCGCGGAGGCTGGTGAACCGCCTCGGGCTCGGCGCCGGCATTCTCTGCGGACTGGGGGTGAGGATCGGCGACGGGGGCACGGTGTGCATCGACCCCGGCGTGGCGGTCGACGCCTGCGGACGAGAGATCGTCGTGGGCGAGACCGTCTCCCTGTCGCGGGTGGACCAGCCGACCGACGACTGCGCCCACCCGATCGGGGACCCGGTGCGAAACGGGCCGGTGACCATCTGGCTCTGCTACCACGAGTGCGGATCGGAGTACACGCGTCTGACGGGCGGCGACTGCGGCCATCGGGAGAAGTGCGTCCCGGGACTTCTCGACGAGCGCTTCGCCCTGCGGATCGGCGCCGGCCCGCCCGATCGCCAGCCCGGGCTTACGGCCGACGCCTGCCAGTCGATCTTCCCCGGCGATCCCCAGGGTCCGCCGCGGCGCCAGGTGGTCGCGAGCCTGCTGGCCGGGCCGTGCACCGACCGGGCGGACAGCTGCGTCCCGATCGCGACCGTGAGCCTCGACGACGCGGGCGCGGCGACGGCGGTCGGGGTCGACTACCGGACGCCCCTCTACTCGAACCAGGAGCTGTTCGATCTGCTGATGTGCCTGGCCGCCCGGGTGGAGGAGTGTTGCCAGCACCAGGCGACTCAGCTCGCCCCGCGGGTCATGGAGGTGTGGCCGCCGCTGGCGGGGGGGATCGCCGAGGAGGATCTGCGGGCGTTCTCCGAGGAGGCCCGACTGGAGATCGTGTTCGAGCGCGCGATGAAGGAGTCGGAGTTCGACCAGACCGACGGCTGGCTCGGGGTGTGGCAGGTCGGCGGGGGGAAGGTCGCCCGCCTCCCGCTCCGCCGCTCCGACGCCCCGGCCGCCCACGTCAGGCCGCGGCCGGGCGAGGAGGTCGTGGTCTTCGAGGTGACGGTCGACCGCGAGCGCAACGACCGGGACCTGGCGTTCGTCGTGATGATCCACGCGACGCCCGGTGGCGGGATCGTGGCCGGCGACGACGGAGCGGCGCTCGACGCCGACTTCGCCGGTACCGGGCTCACCGAGGCCGACCGAGCCGAGCTGTGGAAGCTCCCCGCGGACGGGCGGGTCCTCCCGAGCGGCGTGGGCGACCACGTCATCTCGGGGGCGCCGGTTCCCGTACTGCCGAGCGGAGATCGGTCGGCGGGCGGTGACCTCCACGGGGCGGCCGCGCGGGCGCAGGTCGCCGTGCTGCCCGCCCCGGAGCTCGAGCACGTCTGGCCGGCGGGGGCGGCGACCCTCAGCCAGTCGAACGCCCCCGAGGAGATCCGGCGGTTCTTCGAGCACCCGCGGCTCGAGATCGTCGTCAGCCGGGCGATCGCCGACGCGTCGCTCAAGGACGTGGACCCGTGGCTCCGGGTCTACCGGGCCAGCCGCGACGGCCAGATCTTCGGCTTCACCGCGATCGTCGCGCGCTTCGCCGGAGCGACAACCGACGAAGCCGGTGCCGTGACGATCACGGTCGACCTCGATCCGGAGGCCCTGTCCGGCGGCCAGGCCGAGGTTCTCGTCGTCATCCGTCCGGAGGGGGCGCCGCCCGGGGCAGAGCCGGTCGGAGTCGATTCGCCGCCGGACCTCCTCGACGCCGACTTCGCCGGAACCTCCCTGACCACCGACACCGTGATGGCGATCCTCGACGGGCAGCTCGACCTGACCGACCATCTCGACAACCTGGGAGCGCTCCCGACCGAGGGCGCGACGCTGCACGACGGGACGCCCGGCGGCCTCGTCCACTACTCGTTCACCGTCCTCGGCTCCGCCACCTGAGAAAGGGACCCACCACCATGTCAACCACCATCACGCCTTCGACCCAGGGCGGCTGTGGCTGCGGCTGCCGCCCGGGCCAGGACGTCTGCGACGACCCGGCGGGCCTGGAGCGGACGCGGTTCTTCCCGCGCCAGCTCGTCGGCCCGGAGGACTTCACCCAGGATCAGCGCTACTTTCGGGAGAAGCACCGCCGCCACAACCGGATGCTCCACGGCTGGGGGATCGTCTGCGGAGTCGGCGTCACCCCGGCGGCCGACGCCCAGAGGAACCCGAGCCCGTTCACGGTCTGCGTCGCTCCGGGCTACGTCCTCGGCCCGTACGGCGACGAGATCCTCGTCGACCGGCCGGTGGCGTTCGACGTGCGGCGCGCCGCCGACGACACCCGTGGGGGGTGCCCCCCGCCGGTCGACCCGTGGTGCGCTCCGGTGCGGGTCGACCGGGACCCCGACCGTACGCTCTACCTGGCGATCCGCTACGACGAATGCGACACCCGTCCGGTCCAGACCCATTCGGGCTGCGGATGCGGCTCCGACTGCGAGTACAGCCGCATCGTCGACGGCTTCACCCTGGGAATCCTCGACACCCTCCCGGATGCCTACGCCGCCGAGGACGGGGAGCTCGGGGGACGCGTCAGCGGCAACGAGTTCCTCGCGGGGCTGCGATGCACGCCGGCCCTGCACGAGACCGGTCGCCCGTGTCCACCGTGCCCGAACAGCCCGTGGGTCATTCTCGCCGACCTGAGGGTGCCGAGCGACGGCGGGGTGGAGGTCGACCAGTGGCAGCACCGGCGGTTCGTCGTCGCCTTCGGCCCCTACGGGTTCTACTGCCCGGCGACCGCGGTCGACGTGTCCGCGGACGCGATTCGGGTCGACACCCCCGTGGCGGTGGACAGTCCGAAGGCGACCTGACCCGCCGGGTCGCCGCCGGGAGCACGATCTGCTGCATAACTGACCGCACCCGGGCGGTCGGGCTATCGTCGCGGAGTGGCCACACCCAGACCCGCACTCAGCCCTCCTGCGACTCCGACCGCTCCTCCCGCGGCCGGGCCGCCCGTCTTCACCGACCTGGTCGAGGACTTCCTCGACTCCCTCCGGGCGGCCAAGCGGTCGGACCACACCATCAGCGGCTACCGCAACGACCTCTACGGGGTCGCCGGCCGGATCGCCGCCGCGACGGCCCCGGCGGGCCTCGACCGGGCCGCCCTCCTCGCCGGCCTGACCCTCGGCGACCTCGACCACCGGGCCCTCCGGCGCGGCTTCGGGTCGTGGGCCGGGGACCACGCGGCCGGGTCGATCGTCCGGGCCTGGACGGTGTGGAACCGGTTCTTCACCCACCTGGTCGACGACGACGTGGCCCCCCGGAACCCGATGAAGTCGGTGCCCAAGCCGAAGCTCCCCCGGGAGGCTCCCCGGTCGATCCGCCACGAGCGTCCGGCCGAGCTGCTCCTGGCCACGGCCGCCGTCCCCGACCCCCGGGCCAAGCTCTCGAAGCGCTGGCCCGAGCGGGACGTCGCCCTCGTCGCCACCTTCTGCGTCACCGGGATCCGCCTGAGCGAGGCGGTCTCGCTCAACCTCGACAGCATCACCGGACCGGCGGGGGCCCGCCGGCTCCAGCTCACCGGGAAGGGCCGCAAGGACCGGGCGGTCCCGGTCCAGCCCGGACTCGAGTCGGTGCTCGACCGGTACCAGGCGACCCGGGTCGAGCGCCACGGCCCGGAGGCCGTCGAGGACCCGGCCTCCCCCCTGCTCGTCCACTACGACGGGAGCCGGCTGACCCCGGCCCGGATCCAGTACGTCGTCGAGCAGCTCTACAAGCGCGCCGGGATCCGGTCGGCTGTCCCGGCCGGGGCCCTCGTCCACGCCCTGCGCCACAGCTTCGCCTCGCTGGCCGTCGAGTACGGGTCGGACGTGGTCGAGCTCCGGGACCTCCTCGGCCACGCCTCGCTGGCGACGACCAGCCGCTACCTCGACGCCAACGCGAGCCGGCTGCGCGAGGCGGTCGCCGCCCATCCGTCGCAGCGAGCCGTCGACTCGCTGCGCTGACCCCCGGGCCCGATCAGAGGCGCAGGGCGTTGAGCGCCGCGTCCCCCCCGGGTACCCGGTTGAGGTCGACGTCGCCGGGGATCCCATCGCACGTCCCGTGCTCGGTGTGCTGCCAGATCGTCAGGCCCTCGGCCTCCCAGGCCCGGGGGATGAAGGGCTTCGGATCGGCGACGTAGGCGGCGAGCCAGAGGTGGCACCCGAGGTTGTCGGCCGGGTTGCCGATCGAATCGCGCCAGAACGAGCCGGTGTAGATGATCGGCCGATGGCCGATCCGGGCGTTGACCTCCTCGACGAAGCCCTTCGCCCAGGCGTGGGTCTGGGCGGCCGAGAGCTCGCCGGCCCGGCCGAACGCCTCGATGTCGAGGACCGGGAGGAGGTCCCCGGGCTGGAGGCCGCCGGCCTGCTGGACGAGGCCGAGGAACTCGCGGGCCTCGGCCTTCGGGTCCCGGCCGGTCTGGGGCCGGGCGAAGTGGTAGACGCCGCGGACGAGGCCGGCTGAGCGCATCGCCTTCCAGTGGCCGGGGAACGTCCGGTCTGGTGTGCCGAGGCCCTCGGAGACCTTGTGGAAGGCGAAGCTGTGCCCGGCGGCCTTGACCCTCGCCCAGTCGACGTTCGGCTGGGCGTTGGAGACGTCGATTCCCGTGAGCGTCTTCGCCGGCGCCCCGCCCCCGCCCCCGCCCCCGCCGTGGAACTGGGCGCGGAGCTTGGCCCGGAACTCGACGGCGCTCGGGCTCTGAGACCGGGCCAGCTCCTCGGGAGTCCGGTTCTCCGGGTGCCTGATCTTGATCCGGAGCTCCGGGGTGACCCCGTCCTTGAGGGCGAGCTCCGGGAGGATCCCGAGGCCGATGCACACTTGCTGGGCGGCGTCCCGGGTTCCGCTCCCGTAGTCGCCGTCGTCGGCCACCGGCCTGTCGATGTTCCACGAGGCGAAGCGTCCGGCGAGGTCGCGCTGGAAGTCGCGGATGTCGGGCCCCGTCAGGTGGGGTGAGACGAGCTTGAAGGTGCGCGGTGTCGTGGCCATGGGTCGCTCCCGGTCGGTGGTGGTGATGCTCCTACGCGGTCTTCACCGCGACCGGTCCCGCCGTCGATCGGCGTCCCGGGAGCCTCTACGATTCGATCATGGCGAAGGCCGGTGGCGACCGCTGTGAGGCTCGTCACAGACCGCCGCCAGTCAGGCCGTTCGCTTCTTCGAGATCACATTCCAGTGCTCGAGCGTCCCGATCGGGCTCTTCACGCTGATTACGTGGTGCTGCTCGGACCCGGAGCTGTAGGGCTGGATGAACTCATATCCGAGCTTGTGGGCGACACGGAGGAACTCCCGGCAATCCTCGGCCTTGCCCTTGTCGGAGATGTCGATGCCCAGCGAGTACCAGGGGATCTGCCCGCCCGGGGCGACGACGCGGCCGTTGGCGTCCTTGTAGGCCGGGTTCCCGTCGGCGAAGTAGCAGTGACTCGTCCGGTTGGGCGGGTTGGCGGGGTTGAACCCGGGCTTGCCCTGGTTGTCGAAGAGGAACTCCTGGGCATGGAGGGTGGTCCCGAACTGCTTGTTGTGCTCGGCGATCGCCCCGACGGTCCGGTCGGCCGAGTAGATGGACACCGGAGCCCCGTGCTTCTCGATGTGATCGATCGCGAAGGCGAGCCCCCGGGGCATCGGAACCCCGTGGAAGCTGACCAGGTTAGTCATCGAATGGACCCGGTCCTCAGTGCGCAGCGTATGCATCTCGTCGTCCCCTTCGAGTGTTGTTGACGTCGGGTGGTCGGGCCGGCGGGGTGCCGTCTCCGGGAATGTCGATCTCCGGTCCGGTCACCCCGCCGCCCGAGGTCGTCGCGCCCTGCGGGCTCAGCTCGTCCGGGCAAGCAGCGACGCGTAGCGAGCTCGGCGGGCGTGGACGTCCCAGCCATGACCGTCCCCTCCCTTGACCTCCGGCTGGGCCACCCGCCAGATCTTCTTGCGCTGGTCGGCCATGAGAGCACGGAGCTGGGCGCGGCGGCCGGGATTCTGGTTGTTGCGCACCAAGCCGTCGTACTCATGGATCCACTGGCGCTCGCTGTCCGGGTACCCGGCGAGGGGGTCGTCGGCCGATAAGAAGAGCGCCCGCTCAGCCTGGCGCCGCCGCGTCAACCCGGCCACCGAGCGGCCGCCGGCCTTGTCCCAGTCGAGCAGGTGGTCGGCCGCCGACTGCCAGTTACGGGCGCGGAGCGCCGCTCCGACGCGGGTGGTCGGGGCGACCCCGCCGGGACCGACGTTGTACACGAAGGAGACAAGCGCGTCGAACTGGTGCTGGGCGAGCGAGAGCCCGAGGGCGTTCACCGCCGGTCCGTACTTCTTGTCAAGGTCCTGGGCCAGCAGGGTGCTGGCCTGGGACTCGGTCAGCACCGGGCTGTGCGGCTCCACCCCCTCGATGTGGCCGTAGCCGATCGTCCACACCCCGACGATGTCCTGGTAGGGATGTCCGCCGTTCGGGAACCCCTCGAACTCCTTGATCAGCGTGACTCCGGCCGGGCTGATGTTCATGACGAGGCCGGGGCGTCGGGCTTGATGGCCGAGTCGGGTGGTGGCTGGTGGTCGGTCAGCTCATCGTCGTCGAGCGGGAAGCTCTCGACCTCCGGATCGTTCTCCTCATGTCCGCTCGCGGCTGGATCGTCAGCCATGCCAACCCCCTGTCTCGAATGTGCCGGCATTCTTACACGGTGGATCGGTGCCGTGGTGAAAAGATGCTGACGAAACGGTGACGTCGGCCCGTCAGGTGACCGTCACCCCCAAAGACGCTCCCGGGCGAGCATGTCGAGCGCGGGTTCGAGAACCTGGACGGCGGCCCCCCCGTTGGGACGTGGGGTCTCGACACAGCGCGGCACGCCACCGGATAAGCGTCGGGGCCGCTCACGCCAGCCGCCGACGAAACCGTGTCCGCCCACCGGCCGCCGCCGGACACCCCCAACGCTTGTTGACCGGGCCGGTCCGCCC
Organism: Solirubrobacteraceae bacterium; assembly: GCA_034664545.1. Taxonomy (GTDB): domain Bacteria; phylum Actinomycetota; class Thermoleophilia; order Solirubrobacterales; family Solirubrobacteraceae; genus Palsa-513. The sequence goes on along the minus strand of JAXDHK010000435.1, from coordinate 3,463 downwards.
GTGAGAGGGTGTCGTGTCCTTCGATCCCCAGCCAAAGCGAGGCATCCATGTCCGGCCAGGAACACCCGAACGCGGACCGCGTGAGCGAGTTCTACACGACGCTCGCCGCGGCGACCGACGCCGAGGCTGCCCACGCGATGATGGTTGACGCGTTCGCCGTGGACGCGGTCTGGCACCACCTCGGCGAATGTCATCACGCCCGGACCTACGAGGGCCGTGAGTCCATCATCGCCGACCTGATGGCGTCCATGGTCAGCGATTCGGATGGCACCTGGACACCCGTCCCGGTGAGCGTCCAGGCCTTCGGCGACGAGATCGTCGTGGTGCACATGTCCGAGAGCGCCGACATCCACGGCGAGCGCCACGCCGGGAGCGTCGCGGTGACCTTCAGGCTCGTCGACGGCAAGATCGTCGAAGGCGTCCGGATGATGGACGGGAGCCTCGACCGCCACTGGGCGAAGGCGGCACCCGCCCCGGCTTGAGGCCCGGCTCCGCCTCCCCGGAGCGGCAGCGCGCCGGCCGCCGGTCCCTCGCCGGCGGGGCTTGAGCGACGGCTTGCCGGTCGCCGGGTCGAGCACGAGGTCGAGGTTCTCGGGGTAGCCGGCGTCGACCACGGCGGCCTGGTCGGCGAGCTTCGCGCGCGGCTGGTCGGTGAACGCCCGAGCCGCTCCCGTGAAACATTCGCCGTCACGTTCGGCCCGATCCTCGCTCTTCACTGGTGAGGGACCCAACCAAACCGACTCAAAGGACGGGCAGACAGGCATGAACGCAACTCCAACCATCCGCCGCCGGGTGGTGGCCACCGGACTGGCCACGGCGGCCCTCCTGCTCGGCGGTGCCGGCGCGGCCACCGCCCAGGCCAACTCCTTCCCGACCGGTCTCTTCGGCTCGGCCCCGGCCACCCAGACGGCTCCGGGCTCGGGCGCCGGCGGCCTCGGGACGAGCCTCCTCGGCGGGAAGGGAGCCACCGGCCTCCCGGGGATCGGGCTCTTCAAGGCGGTGTTCGCGATCTTCGGGGCCGTCCGGACCCAGGTCCCGACGATCGCCGCCCCGATCATCGCCCAGGGCGTGACCGACGGGACGATCACCCAGGCCGAGGCCGTTCAGCTGACCGCGCTCCTGGCCGGAACGAAGCCGGGTGGCGGGACCCCGACCCCGGGCTCGGCCCCGGCCAAGCCGTCGGCCGGGGAGATCGCCGTCCTGCGCAAGGTGTTCGCCGCGATCCTCGGCCAACTGGCCACGATCGCCGCCCCGGTCCTGGCCGCCGAGGTCACCGCCGGGGACATCACCCAGGCCCAGGCCGACGTGATCGCCAAGGTCCTCACCAGCCTGAGCGCGGCGAAGCTCCCGGCCGTCCCGGGCACGACGCCGGCCGCCATCGGCTCGGCCGGGAGCCCCGGGGCCGGGAGCCTGCTGAGCACGCTCCAGGCCAAGGTCACCTCCCAGGTCAAGAAGGCGACCAAGCACCACAAGCACAAGAAGGCCCACACCACGGTCCGGTCGCACCGGTCGCGCTAGCCGGCTCGGACCCGGGGGCGCCCGGCGCGGGGCGGAGCACGGATGCTCCGTCCCCCCGGGGCCCCGGCCGATCTGGCGAGGACGGCTCCAAGAAAAATGCTAAAGCTCGGGAACGCATCCGCCGATAGGCGCCCCATGGGCCGGCGGTGGGACGCCGGCCGAAGACGGGAGGGTGAGGCATGGCCAGCGTGATCGGCGGGGCAATTCTTCGGACGCAGACCGACGAGCGTCTCGTCGCCCTCGCCCGTACCGGTCACCAGCGGGCGTTCGAGGCGATCGCCGAGCGCTACCGGCCCGAGCTGACCCGGTCGCTCCGCCGCCTCCTCCCCGGGAGCTCGGTCGAGGACGCCCTCCAGCAGACCCACCTCCAGGCGTGGAAGGCCCTCGCCGGGGGCACCGAGGTCAGGGAGCTCCGGGCCTGGCTGCACCGGATCGCCCGGAACGCCGCCCTCGGCATCGCCTCCCGGGGCTACGACTACGACGAGCTCGAGGACGCCCTCCAGGCGACCGGCGGACCCGAGCAGGATCTCGAGCGCCGGGAGGCCGTCCGGCGAACCCTCCGGGGGATCGCCGAGCTGCCCGAGCGCCAGCGGGAGGCCCTCCTCGCCGTCGCCGTCGGCGGGCGCTCCCACGCCGAGGTCGCGCTCGACCTCGGGATCACCGACGCCGCGGCCCGCCAGCTCGTCCGCCGGGCCCGGGTCTCGCTCCTGGCCCTGACCAGCCTCGTCATCCCCCCGCAGGTCGTCCGCTGGGCCGCCCACGGTGGCCATTCGCTGGCCGCCGGGAAGGCCGCGGCCGGGACCGGGCTCGGCGGGGGACTGACCGGGTCGGTCCTGAAGCTCGGGGCGGTCGCCGTGACCATCGGCGGGGTCGCGGCCGGGGTCGCCCCCCTCCACCCCGGGTCGACCGCGGCCCCGCCCGCCCATCACCACCGCCACCACGCCCGCGCGGCCCGGACTCCGGTCCACCTGGCGGCGGCCGTCACCCTCAAGGCCCCTTCCCGTCCCCACCCGACCTCGGCGACGCCCACCGTCCCGCCCCACCCGGCCGTCGCTCGCCACCGATCGGCCCTCCACGTCCGGCGGGTCCGCCCGGAGGCGGTCGGCAAGACCGTGTCCCCCCTCCCGGCCCCGACCCCGACCCCGGCCTCCGCGCCCGCCCCGGTCGCCCCCACCCCGGCGGCTGCTCCGGCGACGACCCCCGCCCCGGCGGCGACTCCGACCCCGGCGGGCGCGCCGTCGCCCCTGGCCGTCCTCGCCGCGTGGTGGACCGCCTACCGGGCCGCCCACACCGCGACGGCCGGGACCCAGAAGACCACCGACGGACCCGGACCCTGCGCGGGGCCGGCTCCGGGCGCGGGGTCCGCCTCGGGGTCGACCGGGTGCCGCCCGAGCCCTGTGTCTTTGGGGAGCGGGACCGGCGGGAGCTGGGCCGGGCGCGAGCACTGAAGCCGGTCGGGACTCGGCCGGGGCTCGCCCGGTCCGAAACGGGTCGTTAAATAGCTGACGCCCCGGGGGGAACGGGGCGCCAGCAGGTGCATTTCTGGGAGGAGATGCGGTTGCGAGGTATTTGTCGCTCCCGCAGTATGCGTCCCAAGATTCAACGCCACCTAATTAGTTCCAAAGGCCAGATAAAGGTTGGGTCGGGCGGGCCGTCCCGCGCTCGCCGGGTCCGGGCTGCGAGACTTCGGCGATGACCTCTCCGACCCGGAACGCGAGCGCCTGATGGCGGCCGGGCCGAACCAGCCCGCCTCGGGAGGCTGGGAGCCCCGGGCCTGGGTCGTCCTCAGGCGCCTGGCCCCGGCGCTGGTGGCGATCGGGGTGATCATGACCGTCGTCGGCCTGGTCGCCGGCCAGTCGATCGCGGTCGTCGTCATCAACGTGTTCGTGATCCTGGTCGGGGCAATCCTCATGCTCCTCCTCCGCTGGCGAGCCTGACCCGACCG
>JAXDHK010000434.1:0-9134 GCA_034664545.1 Solirubrobacteraceae bacterium | reverse complement strand
ATCGACCGGACCTTCCGGGCCGGGGAGAAGTTCCGGTCGGTTCACACCGAGTCCCGGAAGATGCAGTTCCTCTACGCCGACGGGTCCGACGCCCACTTCATGGACACCGACTCCTACGAGCAGATCGCCGTGCCCGAGTCGAGCTTCGCCGAGGCCCTCCGGTGGATCCGGCCGACCGACGAGGTCGACGTCCTCTTCATCGACGACGCCCCGTCCGACGTCCAGCTCCCGACCGCCGTCGACCTCGCGGTGGCCGAGACCGAGCCCGGGCTCCGGGGCGACACCGCCTCGGGCGGGGGCTCCAAGCCGGCGACCCTCGAGACCGGGGCCCAGGTCGCCGTTCCCCTCTTCGTCAACGTCGGCGAGCGCATCCGGGTCGACACCCGGACCGGCGAGTACGTCTCGCGCGTGAGCTAGGCCGTGGCTCCGCTCGGGACCCTGGCCGCCCTGGCGATGCGGCTCCCCACCCACGAGAGCTAGGGCGGATGCGCCGCTCCGAGCAGCGACGGGCCGCCGTGATCGCCCTCTACCAGCATGACCTGACCCGCCAGTCGCTGGCCGAGACGCTCGGGCCCGACGCCCGGGAGCTGACCCGGTCGCTCGCCCACGCCGCCGCCGACCGGGCCGAGGAGCTCGACGCCGTGATCGAGAGCCACGCCCGGGGGTGGACGGCCGCCCGGATCGCCCCGCTCGAGCGGAACATCATGCGCATCGCCCTGATCGAGATGCTCCACCCCGACGCCGTCCCCGCCGACGATCCGATCCCCCCGGAGGGCGCGATCGACGAGGCGGTCGAGAGCGCCAAGGTCTTCTGCAGCGCCGAGGCCCCCGGGTTCGTCAACGGCATCCTCGACGCCATCCTCCGGGACCTCCGCCGCGACCCGGCCCCGGACGGCTCCGGACCGCCCCCGCCCGACCCGGGCGCGGCCGCCCCCCCGGCGCAGCCGGCCGGCGCCCCCCGGGCATGACCGACGCCGACCACGACCACGACGCGCTCGATCGCCTGATCGACCGCCTCGACCGGGCGGCCGAGCAGCTCCGGTCCGGCGAGCTCTCCCCCGACGCCGCCGCCACCCTCGTCGAGGACTGCGCCGCCCTGGCCACCGAGGCCGGGGCCGAGCTCGAGCGCCGGGCCCGGGCCGCGGCCGAGGAGCCCCCGCCCGGTCAGCATCGCCTGATCTGAGTCGGGCGGCCCGCCGACCCCGGGGAGGGGGTAGCCTTGGCCCCCTTCGATTCGGCGGACGACACGAGGGGGCTCGGGCGCGATGGGGATCACCGGCGGCGGCGGCGGGGGCGGCGGACGCAGGCGCAGGACGGCGTGGCTCCTCGGCGGGCTGGCGGGCCTGGCTTCGCTCGGCCTGACCACCGGGGCACCCGGGGCCGCTGCCGGCTCCTCGCCCGCGGCCCGGGCGGCGGCGTTCACCGGACCCGAGTGCGCCCGGCCCCCGAAGGCGGGCAGCCCGCCCCGGACGTGCGGACACTGCCCCGAGCGGGTCGTCGCCACGACGGCGAACATCAGTCACGCCGGGTGGCCCCCGATCACCGGATGCCAGTCGATCAACGCCGGGAGCATCAACGCGGTCATCGACCTCCGGGGGACGACCCTCCACAACGAGCTCCTCGGCGGTCACGGGAACGACGCGATCTACGCCGGGGCCGCCGGCGACGTCATCTGGGGCGACTACTTCCCGAAGGGCCAGCCGGGCGTCCAGGTCGACCGGCTGAACGGGGGGCCGGGCAACGACTTCATCTACTCGAGCCACGGTCTCAACCACATCTCGACCGGGGCCGGCGCCGACAAGCTCTACCTCGTCTACGGCCACGGGGACGTCACCTGCGGGCCGGGGCACAAGACGCTGACCATGCGCAAGCTCCCCCAGAACCGCCACTGGAAGCTGACCGGCTGCTCGAGCATCACGATCATTCCGAAGTCCATCTGAACCCGCCGGGTCCGGCCGGCGCCCCCGACCCGCGAGAATGTCGGGCATGAGCGAACCGGCGGTCCAGCCAGTCGTCGCCCCGGCCGGGGACGGCCCCGGATATCCCGATCACCTCCGGGTGATGGTCGACGCCTACCTCGAGACGATCGTCTTCTCCGGGGAGGCCGACCTCGGAGGGCTCGAGGAGGCGATGCGCTACTCCCTGCTCGCCCCGGGCAAGCGGATCCGCCCGGTCCTCGCCCTGGCCACGGCCGGGGCCGTCCACGCCGACCCGGACGGCCTCCTCCCGCTGGCGGCGGCGCTCGAGCTGATCCACACCTACTCGTTGATCCACGACGACCTTCCGGCCATGGACGACGACTCGCTCCGCCGGGGCCGGCCGACCTGCCACGTCGCCTACGGGGAGAACGTCGCCATCCTCGCCGGAGACGCCCTCTACGCCGAGGCGTTCCGCCATGTCCTCCTCCACCAGACCGGGCCCGCCGACCGGCTCCTGGCGACCGTGGCCGAGCTGGCCGGGTCGACCGGGGTCGAGGGGATGGTCGGCGGCCAGTACCTCGACGTCTCGGGCCGGGCGAGGCCCGGACCCGACGGCCTCCGCCGGCTCCACGCCCTGAAGACGGGGCGACTGATCGCGGCGGCGATCGAGTGCGTACTCATCCTGATGGACGTCGGACCCGGCGAGCGACTCCACTACGGGCGCTTCGCGTCCGAGCTCGGCGTGCTATTCCAGATAGTGGATGACATCCTCGACGTCACCGGAACCGATGCCGCCCTCGGGAAGCCGAGCGGGAGCGACGAGCGCCACGGCAAGCGGACCTACGTCTCCGAGCACGGGCTCGACCACGCCCGGCGGCTGGCGGCCGCCTCCCACGCCAACGCCCTCCGGTCACTCGAGGCCGCCGCGCCCGACGGGGCCGGCGAGCTCCGCCAGATGACCGACTTCATCTACACGAGGACCTCATGACCCGCCACTACCTCCTCGAGAGCCTGACCGACCCGGCCGACCTCCACGACTACTCCGAGGACGACCTCCAGCGTCTGGCCCAGGAGGTCCGCGAGCACATCATCGACACGGTCGGGGAGATCGGCGGCCACTTCGGGGCCAACCTCGGGACCTGTGAGCTCGCCGTCGCCCTCCACTCGGTGCTGAGCTCCCCCCGGGACAAGATCCTCTGGGACGTCGGCCACCAGGCCTACCCCCACAAGATCCTGACCGGTCGGCGCGACGAGCTGGCGACGATCCGCAAGTACGGGGGGCTGACCCCGTTCTGCTCGATCGCCGAGTCTCCCCACGACATCATGGGCGCCGGCCACGCCTCGACCTCGATCGGCTACGGGGTCGGCATCAAGGAGGGGATGCGCCGGCGGGGCGACCTCGGGGCCGGGAAGGTCGTCGCGGTCATCGGCGACGGGGCGATGACCGGGGGCGTGGCCTTCGAGGCGATCCACCAGGCCGGGGGCCTCGGGACCCCGATGGTCGTCGTCCTCAACGACAACGGGATGTCGATCGCCCCGAACGTCGGGGCGCTCAGCCGCTACTTCAACCGGGTCCGCCTCAACCCGAAGCTCTGGCATGCCCGGTCGGACGTCGAGGGCGCGCTCGAGCGGCTCCCGGGGATCGGGGCCCGGTTCGAGCGGCTCGGGCCCCAGCTCAAGGAGTCGATCAAGGCGTTCTGGGCCCCGGGGCTCTGGTGGGAGGAGCTCGACTGGGCCTACACCGGCGTGGTCGACGGCCACGACGTCCGGGCCCTCCGGGTCGCCCTGACCGACGCCCTGGCCGCCGAGCGTCCGGTCGTCGTCCACATCGCCACCGTCAAGGGCAAGGGGTTCGGGCCGGCCGAGCACGGAGGCCAGGAGGGGATGGAGCGCTGGCACGCGGCCAAGCCCCTGTCGATCGCCGGAGGCGTCCCGACCCCGGCGCTCCCGGCCCCGGTCAGCGCCCCCCCGCCCCAGTACACGACGGTGTTCGGGGAGGCGCTCGTCGACGAGTGCCGGCGCGACCCCCGGGTGGTCGGGATCACGGCGGCGATGAACTCGGGGACGGGGTTGAACATCCTCCAGAGGGAGCTCCCCGAGCGGTACTTCGACGTCGGCATCGCCGAGCAGCAGGCCGTCCTCTTCGCCTCGGGGCTCGCCCTCGAGGGGGCCAAGCCGGTCGTGGCGATCTACTCGACCTTCCTCCAGCGGGCCTACGACCAGATCGTCCACGACGTCTGCCTCCAGAAGCTGAACGTCGTCTTCGCCCTCGACCGGGCCGGCCTGGTCGGCGACGACGGTCCGACCCACCACGGGGCGTTCGACATCGCCTACCTCCGCTGCCTCCCGAACATCGTCCTCATGGCCCCCCGCGACGAGGCGATGCTCGTCCGGATGCTCCGGACCGCCCTGACCTACGACGACGGGCCGATCGCCCTCCGCTACCCCCGGGGCGCCGCCGCCGGGGTGACCCTGCCCAACCCGCCCCGGCCGGTCACGATCGGGACCGGGGAGATCCTCCTCGAGGGGACGGTCCGGGCCGGGCTCGCCCCCCGGGTGGCGCTCCTCGGCTACGGGTCCGGGGTGGCCAAGGCGCTCGAGGCGGCGGCCCTCCTCACCGCCGAGGGGATCGCCGTGACCGTGGCCGACGCCCGCTTCGCCAAGCCGATCGACGCCGGCCTGGCCGTCCAGCTGGCCGCCGAGCACGACCTCCTGGTGACGATCGAGGAGGGCGTCCTCGCCGGGGGCTTCGGGACCGCGGTCTGGGAGACGCTCAGCGAGAGCGGGGGCCCGATCCCCCGGATCCTCCGGGTCGGGCTCCCCGACCGCTACGTCACCCACGGGGAGCCCGGGCTCCTCCACGCCGAGGTCGGGTTCACCGGCGTGCGGATCGCCGACCGGGTCCGAGCCGCGCTGGAGACCGGCCGGCGGGTGCTCGTCGACGGGTAGCGCGGGCGCGCCCCCGGGCGGGCGGAGCCCTCTCGTCCCCGTGGCTGTCCTTCGGAGGCGCCGCCTGTTCGGGCACGGATCGCGCGCGCGGTTCTAACGCCCGGCCCGTACCTCCAGGCGTCCGTCGTGGATGCGCGCCTCCCAGACCGGCTGGTCGACGGTCGCCGGGCCGCGCACGGCGCGGCCGTCCTCCAGGCGGAAGGTGCTCGCGTGCCACGGGCACTTCAGGCAGCCGTCGACGAGCTCACCCTCGTCGAGCGGCCCGCCCGCGTGGACACAGGTGGCCGACAGCGCGTACAGGCGGTCACCGTCCTTGACGACCACGACCGGGATGTCGGCCGCCTCGACCCGGAGCGGCCTGGACTCCTCGAGGGCGCCGGCGCCGGCGACATCGGTCCAGTCGCTCGGCCGGTGCTCGAATGCGGCGTGGTTGACCCCGACGCCGAGCGCGTACACCAGGTGACCACCGAGATAGCCGGCGCCACCGGCGACGCCGAGTCCGGCCAGGCTGAGGGCGGCGCCCCGCACCCGGCGACCGCGGCGGCGGGCCAGGTAGGAGGCGATCTGCAGTGCGAGCCCGACCACGTTTCCGGCCGCGTGGATCAGCCCGACGCGCATCTCCGGTCCGTAGGTCTCAGACCAATCCGACAGGCCGCTGGCCGCGGTCGGCACGGCCGACAGGATTCCGAATCCGGTCAACAGACGTGCGGCATCGGCGCCTCCGGAACCCCCGACGAGGTCGATGACCGGAACGCTCGTCCAGGCGCCGATCGTCACGTCGGTCAGCAGCGGGTGCAGCTGATGACCCAGCCAGTTGCCGCTCAGCGCGTTCTTGACCGCCGCCGGCGCCGTCGCCCGGCCGACGAGCTTCGCCAACGGGCCGGTGACCTGATCGAGCTCCTGGGCGGAGGCGATCCGCTCGATCAGCCGCTGGGGAAGTCCGCCGAGCTCATCGAAGGGCGAGGGCTGCTGCGTCATATCGCTACTCCTCCAGTCAGAGATGGGTGTCGACCGAGCTGTGTCCCGTGCCAGGCCTCGACCCCGCCGGTCCTTCGCTGGGAATGCCACGCTGGCGAGTTTGCGTCGGGGGCGCCGCGGTTCTTACCCGCTGCCTCGGTGTCGGTGTCCGGCCGGGCAGACCACCAGTTCGTTGGCCCGTCCTAGGCCGGGCGGCGGGCGGCGAGCGCGCGCAGGCTCTCGTGATCCTCGCGGCACGCCGGGCATCCGGTGAGGTGAGCGCGCATCCCGGGCACGGCGAGGCCGGCGTCGCCCCCGGCGAGCTCGAGGTCGACGTAGCGGTCGAGCTCCTCGAAGCAGTCCTCGCAGGTGATCTCGGGCTCCCCCGGTCCGAGGAGCGCCGCGATGAGCTGGCGGCGGTGGTCAGCGACGGGGTCGCTCATGCGGGCCCCCTTCCGGTGTCGGTGAGGTCGAAGCCGTCGGTTGCCAAGCGGCGGCGGAGCTTGCGGCGCGCGTCGTGGAGGGTTTTGTAGAGCGCGCCGCGCGTCGTGTTGAGGCGCTCGGCGAGCACGTCGATCGGCACGCCGTTGAGCGTGATGGCCACGAGCACCTCGCGCTGGTGGACGCTGAGGGCCTCGCCGATGGCGCGCTGGACGGCCGCGAGCAGCTCCGCCTCCTCGCCGCGCTGCTCGGGCGAGGGCGCCGCGGAGGCGATCTGGTCCCAGCTACCCGGGTCGAGCGGAAGCTCCCGGTCCTGCCAAGCTCGGCGGCGCAGCTTGACCGCGGCCTCGTAGAGCGCGAACTTGTAGGCCCAGGTCGTGAAGCGGCTGTCGCCGCGGAAGTCCTTGAGCTTGGCGAGCACGGCGACGAGCGCGTCGTCGGCGCTCTGCTGCGCGAGGTCGTCGTAGTCGCCGCCGCGCAGGTTGGGCATCGCCCGCCGCCGGCGAGCTACCTCGAAGCGGGCGGCGCGCAGGAGCAGCTCGTGCAGGCCGGCGACCGCCGCGTCGCGGACCTCACCGGTACCCCCGAGGTCTTGCACCCATCGCCGCGACTCGGGATCCAGCGCCTCGGCCGGTGGGGTCGCGGCGCGGTCCCCGAGCACCCGGGGGATGGTAGTCGTCGTTTGCCCGCGCACGCCTACGCGCCCCGCTCGAGCGGCGCGAGAATTCGGGCGGCCAGCGCCGGCGAGCAGCCCCGATCGAGGAGGCCGAGGAGCTCGTGGAGATCGACCGCCGGCTCGGCGACGAGCTCGGCCGCCAGGCGCGGCTCGAAGCCGGCCGCTGCGAGCCGGCGCCGGCGCCACTCTCCGAGCGCACCCCCCGCGGGCGGTCGCGTCGCGTCTGACCGTGAATTGCCCATCGTCGGTGTGAGCGTCCCCGAGGTCACAATTCTTACCTTCACCCCCGCACGAGAGCGAGAAATTCCTGGCGGGTGCGCGCATCGTCACGCAACACGCCCAGCAGCGCCGAAGTAGTCGTGCGGGTGCCGGCCTTCTGGACGCCGCGCAGCGACATGCACAGATGCTCGGCCTCGATCACCACCCCGACGCCCTTGGGCCGAAGGTGCTCGTCCAGACATCGCGCGATCTGCATCGTCAGACGCTCTTGGAGCTGCAGCTCACGCGCGTAGAGCTCGACCACCCGCGCCAGCTTCGACAGTCCGATGATCCGCTCGCCTGGCAGGTAGGCGACGTGCGCCACGCCATGAAACGGCAGCAGGTGATGCATGCACAGCGAATGGAAGGGGATCTCGCGCACGACGACAAGCTCGTCATAGCCGGCATCGTTGGGGAACGTCGTCAGCGACACCGGCTCGTGCGAAAGGAGCTCGGCAAAGGCAGCCGCCACCCGGCGCGGCGTGTCGCGCAACCCGGGATCGCGCAGGTCGCGCCCGAGCGCGATCAGCAGGTGGCGGACGGCCCGCTCAGCCGCCTGCGGGTTGATCGGCGCGGCGTCCCGGCGCTCGAGCAGCCCAGCCGGATGCAGCTCGGTGACCCCGGCAGAACCGGTCGACTCACGCCGCAGCGGACCATCGCCGTTGCCTGAAGCCGTACCGTTGGGCTGGCGGTGGGGCGTCGTCCTGGCCAATTGGGGGCCTCCTTCTCGGGTCATGGCGCCGCGGAGCGGGCACTCGGGTTCGCGTCGCGGGGACGACCGTTCTTACCTCCCGAGGCGGCACCAGCGATGCTTCGCGACCCGTCGATCGACGCGCGCCGCGGCTGGCCACAGCCGCTCGCGCCAGGCGAGCGGCCGTGACCACGCCGGTCCGATCAGTATGCGGCGCGCCGCTTTCGACTCGTCCCGGCGGACGAGAGGACCGAGGCGAGCATCGCGGTGACGCCGGTGATGAGGTGCAGGTAGTTGTCCGGGTTGCCAGCCGTGGTGATCGTGAGCACCGGGATGTGGGCGTAGATGAGCCCGGTGATGGCCGCGACGACGTACACCCCGCCGACGCCGAGCAGCACGCCCTCGGTGATCGCCGAGTCGCGGGTCGCCGCCCACAGCAGCCCGAGCCCCACGATGAGGTGGAAGAGGTCCTGGAACGGATTGAGCGTCAGCCCCAGCAACGTGCGCCCGCCACCCGAGGACGAGAAACCACCAAAGCCGGTGACGGCGAAGCCGATCACACCGCCCGCCGCGTACGCGACGCCAATCGCCAGCGCCGCCAGTTGCGCGAGGCTCATCCCCTCCGTCTTGAATCTGCCCATAGCTGCTCCTCCGGTTGTCGTGATGTCTGCAACGCGAACGGGTCGTCTGCCGATCCACCGCCTCAGCCTCGCGTTCGCCCGCGCAAGCTCCCGAGCTTAACCGGATACGCGTCGCGAGCGTGATTTCTTACCCGAGCCGGTCAATCCAAGTCGGCCCGATCGCCGCGGGTAAGACCTCGGGCCCCCGCTACGCGAACAAGGGCATGAGACGATCCTCCCCCACCCCACGGTCCAGCCTCGGCCGGCTCGCCCTGCGCGCCGTCATCGGCGGCCTGTTCATCGGCCACGGCACACAGAAGCTCTTCGGCTGGTTTGAAGGACCCGGGCTCCGCGAGACCGGCGAAGAGTTCGACTCGATCGGCCTGCGGCCGGGGCGCCCTCAGGCCACCACCGCCGGCATCTCCGAGACGCTCGGGGGAGCCCTCATCGGCGCGGGCCTTCTGACCCCGGTCGGGTCGGCGTTGATCACCGGGGTGATGACGCAGGCGATCAGGACCGTCCACGCCGGCAAGGGCCCCTGGTTCACCGACGACGGATGGGAGTACAACGCGGTCCTGATCGCTGCCGTGTTCGCGATCACCGACCTCGGCCCCGGGGCCTGG
>JAXDHK010000433.1:0-4825 GCA_034664545.1 Solirubrobacteraceae bacterium | reverse complement strand
CAGAGGCCCTGGGCCCGGGCGTAGGCCTCGACGAGCTCGACCTGGTCGGCCGGCCGGCCCGAGAGCTCGAGGTAGCGGAGCGTCTCCCGGTCGATCGGGAAGATGGCGCAAGTCGACCCGAACTCGGGCGACATGTTCCCGATCGTGGCGCGGTCGGCGAGCGGGAGGTTGGCGAGCCCGGCCCCAAAGAACTCGACGAACTTGCCGACCACCCCATGGGCCCGGAGCTGCTGGGTGACGGTGAGCACGAGGTCGGTCGCCGTCGCCCCCTCGGGGAGCCGGCCGTGGAGGCGGAAGCCGATGACCTGGGGGATCAGCATCGACATCGGCTGCCCGAGCATGGCCGCCTCGGCCTCGATCCCGCCGACTCCCCAGCCGAGCACTCCGAGCCCGTTGACCATGGTCGTGTGGGAGTCGGTCCCGACCAGGGTGTCCGGATAGGCCCGGGCGAGCCCGTCGCCCGAGGAGTCGACGAAGACCACCCGGGCGAGGTACTCGAGGTTGACCTGGTGGACGATCCCGGTGTCGGGGGGGACGACCTGGAAGCGGCGGAAGGCGTCCTGGCCCCAGCGCAGGAAGGCGTAGCGCTCCTCGTTGCGCTCGAACTCCCGCTCGGCGTTGGCCCGAAAGGCGTCGCGGGTCCCGGCGACGTCGACCTGGACCGAGTGGTCGATCACGAGCTCGGCGGGGACGAGCGGGTTGATCTTGGCCGGGTCGCCGCCCATCGCGGCCATGGCGTCGCGCATGGCGGCGAGGTCGACGACGGCGGGGACGCCGGTGAAGTCCTGGAGGAGCACCCGGGACGGGGTGAAGGCGATCTCCTTGGAGGGGGCCGCATCCGGGTCCCAGGCGGCGAGGGCTTCGATGTCGGCGGCGGTGACCGCGCCGTTGCCCTCGGTCCGGAGCAGGTTCTCGAGGAGGATCTTCAGCGAGAACGGGAGCCGGGTCACCTCGAAGCGGTCGGCCAGGGCGTCGAGGCGGTAGATCTCGAACGTTCGCTCCCCAACCGCGAGCTCGGCCCGGGCGTCGAAGCTGTTCGTGGACATGGCTCGTCTCCTGATCGCGCGGCGGGCTGACCCGCAAGTCTCCCAAATGCGAGGCCGAGACCCCCGGTCGGGGGGCGGCGAGGGGCGGGCGGATCTCCCCGCGTATAGTCGCCGCGATGCCCGAGCTCCACGTCCTGCGCGTCTTCGTCGACGATCGCGGCACCGCCGGGAACCCCCTCGGCGTGATGCTCGACGCCGCCGGACTGGGTCCGGACGAGCGCCAGCAGATCGCCGCGGCCCTGGGCTACAGCGAGACCGTGTTCGTCGACCCCGGCGATCGCCTCCAGATCTTCACCCCGACGATCGAGCTCCCGTTCGCCGGACACCCCCTGGTCGGAGCGGCCTGGCTGCTCGAGCGCCCGACGCTCCACCCGCCGGCCGGGCCGGTGACGACGCGGAGCGATCCCCCGCTCACGTGGATCGCCGCCCGTGTGGAGCTCTGCCCGCCGTGGGAGCTCCGCCGGGAGGACGCGCCGGACGACGTCGACGCCCTCTCGCCCCCGGCCAGCGGCCACGTCATGCACTGGGCCTACGCGGACGAGGCCGCCGGCCGGATCCGGGCGCGGGTCTTCGCCCCCGACTACGGGGTCGCCGAGGATCCGGCGACCGGTTCGGCGGCGATCGCCCTGTGCGCCGGGCTCGGGCGCCCGATCTCGATCCGCCAGGGCGAGGGCAGCGAGATCCTCGCCCGCCCCGCCCCCGGCCCCGGCCCCGACCCCGACCCCGGTGCCGGCACCGTCGAGCTGGGCGGCCGGGTCCGGGCGACGATCCCGCCGATGCCGTGGGCGTCGATCGCCCCGGCGGGGGCGGCGCGACCGTGACCGCCCCGGACGAGGCCGGGGCCGGAGCGGCGGTCCGCCGGGAGGATGCCTCGGCCGCCGAGCCGGCTCCGTTCTCCCTGGCCCTGAGCGAGGACCAGAAGGACATCCGCGAGTGGGTCCACGGGTTCGCCGCCGGGGTGGTGCGCCCGGCCGCGGCGGAGTACGACGAGCGCGAGGAGACGCCGTGGCCGGTGATCGCCGAGGCGGCCAAGATCGGCCTGTACGGCTTCGAGTCGATCGCCCAGTTCTTCGCCGACCCGACCGGCCTGCTCCTCCCGATCGTCAACGAGGAGCTCTTCTGGGGCGACGCGGGGATCGGGATGGCGATCATGGGGACGACGCTCGCGGTGGCCGGCCTCCACAGCGCCGGGACGCCGGAGCAGCTCTTCGAGTGGGCGCCCGAGTGCTTCGGGACGCCCGAGGACCCGAAGGTCGCCGCGTTCTGCGTGTCCGAGCCGGACGCCGGATCCGACGTCTCGGCCCTGCGGACGCACGCCCGGTACGACGCCGCCTCCGACGAATGGGTGCTCAACGGACAGAAGGCGTGGGTGACCAACGGGGGGATCGCCAACGTCCACGTCGTGGTGGCCGCGGTCGAGCGGGACCTGGGCGCCCGGGGGCAGGCGTCGTTCGTGATCCCCCCGGGGTCGTCGGGGATCGCCATGGGCACCAAGGTCAAGAAGCACGGGCTCCGGGCGTCGCACACGGCGGAGGTGTTCCTCGACGACTGCCGGGTGCCCGGGCGCTGCCTCCTCGGCGGCCCCGAGCGGCTCGAGGAGCGCCTGGCCCGAGCCCGGGAGGGGAAGCGGGGCCGGGTCCAGGGGGCGATGGCGACCTTCGAGGCGTCGCGCCCGACGGTCGGGGCGATGGCGGTGGGGATCGCCCGGGCGGCCTACGAGTTCGCCCTCGACTACGCCAGGGAGCGCCGGCAGTTCGGGCGGGCGATTATCGAGAACCAGGCGATCGCGTTCACGCTGGCCGACATGCGCATGGAGATCGACGCGGCGCGCCTGCTCGTCTGGCGGGCGTGCTGGATGGGGCGCAACCAGGTGCCCTTCGCGGCGGCCGAGGGGTCGATGAGCAAGCTCAAGGCCGGCGAGGTTGCGGTGTGGGCGACCGAGCGGGCGATGCAGATCCTCGGGGGGAACGGCTACAGCCGGGAGTACCCGGTCGAGCGGTGGCACCGGGACGCGAAGATCTACACGATCTTCGAGGGGACGAGCGAGATCCAGCGGCTGGTCGTCGCCCGGGCGATCTCGGGCGTCCACGTGCAGTGAGGCGCGTCCCGACCCGGCTCCGCCCCGGCCCCCGCCGGGGCCTGGACTGGCTGCGGCGGACCCCGTGGGTCGGAGCCCCCCTCCCGGGGGAGGTGGCGGCGGCGCCGACCATGCTGAGCGTCGAGGAGAAGCAGCTCCTCTACGTCCTGGCCCGGGACTACATCCGGGGGGAGGGAGCGGTGATCGACGCCGGATGCTTCCTCGGGGGCTCGACCATCGCCCTGGCCGCGGGCTACGCCGAGAACCGGCGGGCCCGGCGGGGGCCGCCGATCCACACCTACGACCTGTTCGCCGTCGACCCGTCCTTCCGGCGCGACTACCCCGACCTGGTCGCCGACATCACCGGCGACTCGACCCGGCCCCGGTTCGAGGCGGTGGTCGGCCGGCTCCTCGACCACGTCGAGGTCCACGAGGGCGACATCTGCGGGGCGCGGTGGCCGGGGGGGCCGATCGACGTGCTCTTCATCGACGTCTGCAAGTCGTGGGCGATCAACGACCACGTCGTCGGCGAGTTCTTCCCGGCCCTCGTCCCGGGCCGGAGCGTGGTCATCCAGCAGGACCTGATCCACGAGTGGCTGCCCTACCTGACGATCACGATGGGCCTCTTCGAGGACGCCTTCGAGCTGATCGCCACCGTGCCGTGGTGCTCGGCGGTCTACGTCGCGACCCGGGCCATCCGCCCGGAGGACATCCCCCCGCGCCTGGACGCCCTCGACGCCGCCCGCAAGCTCGAGCTCTTCGACCGGGGGTGCGCCCCGTTCTCCGGGGAGTACCGGGGGGTGGTCGAGTGCGCGCGGGCCGTGCTGCTGGAGAACGTCGGGCGCCGGTCGGACGCCGTGGCCCACCTCGCCGCCGTGCGGGAGGCGCACCCCGACTCGGAGCGCGTCCAGCACGTCTCCGGCGAGGTCGGCCGGTGGCTGGCCACCCAGGCGGACCCGACGACCTAGTCGCGCACGGCTCGGCGGCGTCGGAGCCCACGGGCCTCGAGCGAGTCGGATCGGACCACCACCGCGCCCGCCGGTCGGGCACTATCCTCGCCCCCATGCGCTCGTCCCACCGAGCCGCGCCGGCCGGGGAGGACAGGGAGCCCGCCGATCACCTCGGCGGAGGCGGCCGGCCTCGCCCGCCGGGTCGGGTCGGGGCCGAAGGAGCCCAGAGCGGGGTGCGCGCGGTCGCCGGGCCGGCCCTGCTCGCCGGGACGATGATCTGGCTCGGCCTGCGCTCCGGCGGGTTCGACCCCCGGACGCAGGGCATCGCCGTGGTCGTGTACGCCGCCGTGACGATGGCCCTCCTGGCCACGATGCCGTCGAGCGTCCGGCGCCTGCGCGGTCCGCTGCTGCTCGCGCTGGCGGCGATCTGGGCCTTCGCCGGCTGGACGCTCCTGTCCGGGGCCTGGTCGGGTGCGCCGGGGCGGGCGGTGATCGAGTACGAGCGGGCGTGCCTCTACGCGATCGCCCTGATCCTCTTCGGGGTGCTCGGACGGGGGCCGAAATCGGTCAAGGGCCTCCTGGGGGCGACCATGGCCGCCGGCCTCGTCCTGTGCGCGGCCGCCCTGGCGGCGCGGCTGCTGCCCGACGTCTTCGCCCTCGGCGTCGGCCAGCGTGCCGGCGGGCGGCTGCGGTATCCGATCGGCTACGCGAGCACGCTCGGCCTGCTGGCGGCCTACGGGACGATGCTGTCG
>JAXDHK010000432.1:0-4032 GCA_034664545.1 Solirubrobacteraceae bacterium | reverse complement strand
ACCGGCCCCCCATCCTTGTAGACGACCTCGCCGTCGCGGACCTCGTACTCCAACCGGCCGAGGCCATGGATGCCGTGGTCATCGCGGCGGATGCCCAGCTCCGGGTCCTCGGTCATCTCGACCTCGGCGATCAGGTTGCTGACCGTCGGATCCCACCCGGGGAACTCGATGCCGGCTGCCTTGCGGATCAGGCTGCGCCCTCCGTCGCACCCGACGAGGTACCGCGCCCGGAGCGACCGGCCGTCTGAGAGCTCGACGTCGACGCCGGTGTCGTCCTGGACGAAGCCCGTCACCTCACAGCCGTAATAGGTCCGGACCGGGAGCTCGGCGATCCAGGCGGCCATGATCCGCTCGATCTGGTTCTGCCAGATCCCGAGCGAATACGGATGACGCGTCGGGAAGTCGCTCATGTCCAACACGGTCGTGGCCAGCATCGCGGCCTGAGCGACCTGACCCTCGGCGAGGAACCGATCAGCGACCCCGCGCTGATCGAGCACCTCGATCGTCCGCGAGTGAAACCCGCCGGCCCGTGACCCGACGAGCACGTGATCGGGACGCCGCTCGACGACCGCGACGTCGACCTTGGCCAACGCCAACTCAGCCGCCAGCATCATCCCCGCCGGACCTCCTCCGGCGATCACCACCGCGTGCTCGGTCATACGCATCTCGCTCTCCCAGTCCCGTAGGTTCTGACCTGCGGCGGCGATTATGCGGGACGATTCGAAGCCTCATGAGGGCCTCGCATGCGGTATAAATTAGAAGTGGAGAGGGGCGCGGGACGTGCTTTCCCTCGTCGTCGGGGATGGACGGAGGCAGTCGCCGCCTCTTACCCCGTGCGAGCACGATGCGAGTCTCGAACCGCGAGAGCGCGCGGAACCCGTGTCCTCGAAGCAGGAGGCCGTCGCCAACGGCCATCTCCAGGTCATCGGCGAGGGCCGGAATCGATGCTGGCGGGCGTTCTGGTCGGACGCCGACGGCAAGCCGCTGACGTTCGCCGACGCCGGGGAGGCGTGGCTGCTGATGGTCGTGCGTGCGGTTCTCGGGCATGCTCGCTCCCGCGGCTGGGTCGATACGGACCCGAGCGGGACGGTCGAGCGCCAGGAGCTCCGCCTACTCGGGCCCTCGGTCGCCGCCGAGCACAACCCCGCTGCAGGCGAACTCGAGAAGGTCGACGTGCCCGGCGGGCGCTCCTGCTCGGCCATCTCGAAGCGGGCGCCCTCGAGCGTGAGGCCGGGACGATCGAAGATCGTCCCGAGCGGTCTCGCCATCCCGGCCCACAACGAGGCTCGCTCCTGGACGAGTGCGCAAGCCGCAGCCGCCACTCGACCGCTGGGTGCTCACGATTGCTTCGTCGCGAGGCTGTCGCGCAAAGCCTTTACGTCCGGCGGGTGTTGTGGAATGCCGGGATGGCTCAGAATTTCATTGAAGGTGGTCGTGAGCAGGCGTTTTTGATGCCGCCGTCGTTGCGGGAGTGGTTGCCGGAGGATCATTTGGCGTGGTTCGTGATCGAGGCGGTGGAGCAGATTGATCTCGCGGCGTTCTATGCGGCGTATCGCGCTGACGGTCACGGGCGGGCGGCGTATGAGCCGTCGATGATGGTGGCGCTGTTGCTGTTCGCGTATTCCACGAAGGAGCGCTCGTCTCGCGGGATCGAGCGTCACTGCCGCCAGGACATTGCCTATCGGGTGATCACGGCCAACCTGGTTCCTGATCACGCGACGATCGCAAGGTTCCTATCGCGCCACCAGGACGCGTTGGCGGAGTTGTTCAGCGCGGTGCTCGGGTTGTGCGCAAAGGCGGGGTTGGTCACGTCTGGGGTGATCTCGATCGATGGCACGAAGATGCACGGCAACGCGAGCCGGGAGCAGAACGTCGACTACGACCGGATCGCGAAGGAGATCATCAGCGAGGCGATCGCGACCGATGAAGCCGAGGAGGAGAAGCACGGCGACGCGCGGGGTGACGAGCTCCCCCAGGGGCTCTCCACAGAAGCCGGCCGGCGGGGGTGGTTGGCGCGAGAGCTGGCCGGGGAGCGCGAGGCCGACAGCGACGCCGAGGCGCCGAAGGAGGACTCCGATCCCGCTCACGAGTTCGATGCGCAGCGGATCGTTGCGCGTGTCCAGGGGCGCAATGGGTGGTTGCGCGAGGCGAAGCGTCAACTGGATCAGGATCGCTGGATCGCACCTGGGGCGGTGCCGCGGTCGCGGTCCGCGCGGCTTCGGGAGGCCGGGCGTCGGCTGGAGGACGATCTTGCTGCTGAGCGCCGAGGAAACGACGCATACGAGCAATACCGGGCGACGGCGAAGGACCTGCTCGGTCGCCGTTTGAGTAGCCGCCCGCGCAAGCCGTATCGGCCGCCCGCTTCACCTGAGGGCACGGTCAATCTGACCGATCCCGACACGCACCTGATGAAGGGCCAGCGCGGGTATCTGCAGGGCTACAACGCGCAGGCCGTCGTCAACGAGTCCCAGATCGTGCTCGCCGCGGAGATCACCGTCGATGCGGGCGACTTCTCGCATCTGCGGCCGATGATCGCGGCAACCTGCCGGGAACTCGAGCACGCCGGCGTCAGCGACACGCCCCCGGTCGCCGTCGCCGACGCCGGGTACTGGAACGAGCAGCACATGGACGACGTCACCGCACGGGGCATCGCCGTGTTGATCCCTCCCGACTCAAGCAAACGCGGCGGAGAACGACCGGGCTGGACCGGAGGGCGGTACGCATGGATGCGCCACGTCCTCGCCAGCGATCTCGGCGGTCAGCTGTACCGGAAACGAAAGCAGACAGTCGAGCCATTGTTTGGTCACACCAAACACAACCGAAAGTTCGATCGCTTCCAGCGACGCGGCCGAGCCGCCGTGCGCACCGAGTGGCGCTTAATGATGACGACGCACAACCTCACCAAGCTCCACAGCCACCAGACAACCGCCCCAGGGCCGTGAACGGCCCCGGGGCGGCTCACCCACGCCCCGACCGCTCGACTCAACAGCGCCCAGGCACCAGCCCCGGCCTCCGACGGCGACCGGCCCGGCCTTTTTGCGCGACAGCCTCTCGCCGAAGCGATGGCGCGCTCCGGCGGTCATCAGCTGACGGATGCGATTGTCAGCTCGGTCGCGCTCGTCGCCGGAACCAGGGTTGAGGTCGTTCGGCAGACTTCTACGCACGCGCCTGTGCACGCGTAGCAGCGGCGCGGCGCGGCCCTCTCCATCTCCGGAGGTGTGGGTTGGCCGGGTGGTTATCGCGGCGTCAGCGGCGCCGGGCTACCGTGGCGGGTGGAACCGATGAGTCTCGCCGACGCCCTCCCGGAGCAGGTCAGCGCCGACACGCTCTACGAGGCGTTCGTCGAATGGACCGCCGAGCGCGGCCTGGCGCTCTATCCGCACCAGGAGGAGGCGGCGATCGAGCTGTTCGACGAGCGCAACGTCGTGCTCGCGACGCCGACCGGGTCGGGCAAGTCGATGGTCGCGATCGCGGCGCACTTTGCTGCCCTCGCGACTGGGAGGCGCACGTACTACACGGCACCGATCAAGGCGCTCGTGTCGGAGAAGTTTTTCGACCTCTGTCGCATCTTCGGCGCGAGCAACGTCGGTATGGTCACCGGTGATGGCGCGGTCAACGCCGACGCGCCGATCGTCTGCTGCACCGCCGAGGTTTTGGCGAACATCGCGCTGCGCGGTGGTGCGGCGTCCGATGTCGGACAGGTCGTGATGGACGAGTTTCACTTCTACGCCGACGGCCAGCGCGGCTGGGCGTGGCAGGTCCCGCTGCTCTGCCTTCCCAACGCGCAGTTCCTGCTGATGTCGGCCACGCTCGGCGACGTCTCCAAGATCACCGAGGACCTCACCCGCCGCACCGGCCGCGAGACCGCGTTGGTCGACGATGCCGAGCGTCCGGTCCCGCTCAGCTTCGGCTGGTCGCTGGAGCCGCTGCACGAGCTGCTGGAACAGCTCGTGGCCGAGGACCAGGCGCCGGTCTATGTCGTGCACTTCACTCAGGCCTCGGCGACCGAGCGCGCCAACGCGCTGCTCTCGG
>JAXDHK010000431.1:0-4817 GCA_034664545.1 Solirubrobacteraceae bacterium | reverse complement strand
CGACCCGGAGCGTCTGGGCGCTGGGTCGATATACCCGTCCGAGCTTGCACCCACCGAGCGTCAGAAGATGCTGGGCGCCCCCGAGCGTATGGCGCTTGAGCGCCGGCACCCTGCACCTCGCCGTGCTCACCGCCGGGGGGGTCGGGGCCGGTCCCGACGTCGGGGACGGCGGGGGGGCCGGGGCGACGGAGATGGCGAAGGCCTGGTTCTGGTGCTCGGTCATCCCCGGCGACGTCCCGTCGAGATAGGTGCAGATGACGTAGGCCCCGGCCGCTCCCGGGGTGAACGAAGCCGTGAAGGAGAAGGACCCCGGAGCCGCGGCCCGCTGGTCGACCAGCGTCGCCCCCCGGGCGGCCTCCTCGGCCGCCGAGGCCGCGCACCCGCTCCCGCCGGGCTGGGCGTAGATCGTGATCGTGCTCGGGACTCCGACCTGACCGGTCGCCGTGATCGCCACCGGGCGAGTCGCCTGCGCCCCGGGTGCCGCCGTGACCTGCAGGGACTGGGTGGCCGCCCCGCTCGGGCTCGCCCCGAGCAGCCCCGCTGCCCCGACTCCGAGCACGCCCAGCCACATCGAGCGCCGGCGGACGCGCCCCCCCTCTCTCCTCTCCACGCATCCAATAATCCCCCCTTCCCGGACGGGACAGACCCGGTTGGCACGCCCCGGGGCGACCCGAGGGCTCGGCCGTTCCGGCGAGCGACGAGGTCTGGCCTGACGCTGCCGCGTAGGCTAGGCTCGGGCCGCCGGCGTCCCCCGGAGGGCCGCGCCCCGGTGGACGAAGGCACGCCCGGCTCGCATGTTCGTCTCCGACCAACCACCGACTGACTCACGGCTGGCCCGAGCCCGGGCCGGGGGGCCGCGTCTAGCCCCGGCCGGGCGGCCGCCCGGGACGCCCGTCCCCGGCGACGCCGGTGGGCTCCGGCTGCCTCCCGTCCTCGCCCTGACCGGGGCCCTCGTCGCGATCTGGCTGCTCTGGTCTCCCCGGAGCCCCGATCTCGCCGCCCAGGTCTACCGGGTCGCCCTGTTCGCCCGGGACGGGTTCTCGGTCTGGGACAACGCCTGGTACGGGGGGCACTACCTCCCCGACTACAGCCTCGCCTTCCCGCCCCTGGCCGCCCTGATCGGGACCCGGGTTCTCGGGGCGATCTCGGTCCTCGTCTCGGCGCTCGTCTTCGAGCGCCTGGCCGAGATCCGCTTCGGGGCTCGGGCCCGCCCCGCCGCCCTCGTCTTCGCGGTCGGGGCGGCCGGCGACCTCTACATCGGCCGGCTGACCTTCGCCCTCGGGGTGACCTTCGGTCTGGCCGCCGTCCTCGCCGCCGCCCGGTCCCGGCGGTGGACGACCGCCGTCCTCTCGCTCGGCTGCGCCGCGGCCAGCCCCGTCGCCGCCCTCTTCCTCCTCCTCCTTGCCACGGCCGACCTCCTCGCCACCCGGTCGGTCCGCCGGGCCGCCGTGCTCGGCCTCCCGGCCCTGGCCCTGGCCGGGGGCATGGCCGTGCTCTTTCCCGAGGGCGGGACCCAGACGTTCTCGGGCCCGTCGGTGATCGCCGCCTTCGGCGTCCCCCTGCTCATGCTCTGGGTCCTCCCCACCCGGGAGCGGCTCCTCCGGTGGGGGGTCGCCCTCTACCTCGGGGCCGTCCTCGCCTCCTACGCCCTGGCCACGCCGATGGGGAGCAACGTCGTTCGCCTTGGCGTGCTCCTGGCCCCCCCGATCCTGGTCGGAGCGGTCGGGGCCGAGGACATGCGGATCGCCCTCGCCCGGCTCGCAGCCGTCCGCAGCCGGGCCCGGGGGTGGGGGCCCCGGCCGGGGACGGCGGCCGCCGACCCCGCCGACCGGCGCATCGGCCGGGCACCGGCCCGGCTGGCCCTGGTCTGCGTGGCCCTGGTCCTGATCGCCTGGCAGGTCAACGGCCCGCTCGCCCAGTCGCTCGAGGGCGTCGGGGACCCGTCGCTCCAGACCTCGTATTACGCCCCGGTCAGCGCCTTCCTCGCCGGCCAGGCCTCGGGCGGCCCGATGCGCATCGAGGTGCCGTTCACCCGTTCCCACTGGGACGCCGTCGTGCTCGGCCGGAGGTTCGAGCTGGCCCGGGGGTGGGAGCGCCAGCTCGACACGAAGTACGACGCCGTCTTCTACGCTCCCCGGCTGACCCCCACGGCCTACCGGGGCTGGCTCGAGGACACCGGCGTCCGGTTCGTCGCCCTCCCCGACGCCGCCCTCGACGACTCGAGCCGCCAGGAGGCGGCCCTGATCCGGGCCGGTCAGCCGTACCTGCGCGAGGTCTTCGCCAGCGCCCACTGGCGGGTCTACCGCGTGCTCCACCCGACGCCCCTGGCCACCGGCCCCGGCCGGCTGGCCTCGATCGACGTCGACGGCTTCGGCCTTCGGGTCGACCACCCCGGCGACTTCGTCGTCCGGGTTCGGTACACCCGGTACTGGACGCTCGTCACCGGGACCGGGTGCATCGGGCCGACCCCCGACGGGTGGACCGCCATCCGGGCCACGGCCCCGGGTGCCCTTCGGGTCGATGCCCTGTTCTCGCTTCGCCGGGCCATCGGCGCCGACCCGTCATGCCCGACCGGGGCCCCACCCCGGCGCTGAGCCCGGCAGCCGACCGGCAGTGTCCCGCGCCCGGCTGATCCTCGACCTCCTCGGGCGTCCCCGGACGGTCGGCTACGGGCCGCACGCCTCCCAGCGGGCCGACCTCCACCTCCCGCCCGGGCCCGGACCCCACCCGGTCGTCGTGGCCATCCACGGCGGGTCGTGGGAGTCGACCTACGGGCGGATCATCATGCGCGGCCTGGCCGCCGAGCTCGCCCGCCGGGGGTGGGCGGTCTGGAACATCGAGTACCGCCGGCTCGGCCGGGGCGGGGGCTGGCCGATGAGCTTCGAGGACGTCGCCGCCGCCGCCGATCACCTCTCCGTCCTCGATGCCCCGCTCGACCTCGCCCGGGTCGCCGGCCTCGGCCACTCGGCCGGGGGCCAGCTCGTGCTCTGGGCCGCCGGGCGCTACAAGCTCCCCCCGGGGGCCCCCGGGGCCGGCCCTCGGATTCGCTTCGCCGCGGCGATCTCCCAGGCCGGTGTCATCGACCTGGCCGGCGCCTACGCCGCCGACCCGGACGGCCCGGTCGGAGCCCTGATGGGGGGACCCCCGGTCGCGGTCCCCGACCGCTACGCCGTCGCCGACCCGATCGGCCAGGTTCCGCTCGACCTCCCGGTCCTCCTCGTCCACGGAATCCACGACCCGACGGTCTCGGTCGAGCGCAGCCGTGCCTACGCCGTCGCGTCCCGCCGGGCCGGCGGGTCGGTCGAGCTGGTCGAGATCCCCGGGCACGCCGGCCGCCATCGGGGGCACATCGACCCGGCGGGCCCGTCGTTCGGGATCGCCGCGGCCTGGCTCGGCCGGACCCTTCCGCCGGGGAACCCGGCCCCCAATAGAGAAGCCCCGCCAGGGCGGGGCTTCTCCGTAGCAGGCCTGTAAGCCGGATCCTGTCTTGAGCAACCATCCATCTGAGCGGCCGACCTGGACCTTGGCGGGCAGCCTGCAAGCGGTCCCGCTTGGCCTTGCATCGAGTGGGGTTTGCCCGGCCGCCGCGTCACCGCGGCGCCGGTGCGCTCTTACCGCACCATTTCACCCTTACCGGCGCCCGGCCTACCGGCCGCGCGCTTAGGCGGTTTGTTTCTGTGGCACTTTCCCGCGGGTTTCCCCGGGTCGCCGTTAGCGACCACTCTGCCCTGCGATGTCCGGACTTTCCTCGAAGGCGATACCTCCGCGGTTGCTCGGCCTGCCCCCTGACGTTACCGCTTCGCCCCCGCCGGCGCCAGCCTCCGCGCCCCGCCGCCCACGGGCCGACGGTCAGTCCCGGCGCGCGAAGTGCGGGTTCTCGATGATCCCGAGGATGTGCCCCGACGGGTCGAGGACCGCGGCCACCTTGATCCCGCCGCCGACCTCGGTCACCTCGGTGTGCGGCCGGGCCCCCCGGTCGAGCAGCTCCCCCAGGGCCGCCCCGGCGTCCTCGACGCCCCAGTAGGTCCGCGGGCCCCCGGCCGCGGCCTCCGGGTCGGGGTCGAGGCCGAGCTCGTAGCCGTCGACGTCGAAGCCCACGTAGAAGGGCTCGTCGAAGTACGGAGCGCTCCCGAGGACCGACGCGTACCACGCCTTCGCCCCCTCGAGGTCCCCGGCCGGGTAGATCACCGTCCGCAGGCCGAGGAGCACCCCCACTACCGCAGCGTCCGCATCAGCCCGACGACCCGCCCGAGCACCCGCACCTCGCGGCTGCGGATCGGCTCCATCGTCTCGTTCTCCGGCTGCAGACGCACGTGGTCGGCCTCCCGGAAGTAGCGCTTGACCGTCGCCTCCTCTCCGACCAGGGCGACCACGATCTCCCCGTCCTCGGCCGTGTCCTGCGGTCGCACGACGACCACGTCGCCCTCGAGGATCGCCGCGTTCTTCATCGAGTCGCCCCGGACCCTCAGGAGGTACTCGCCCCGGTCCCCGCCCGCCTGGTCGGGGACGGCCACGTACTCCTCGATGTTCTCCTCGGCCAGGACCGGCTGGCCGGCGGCGACCGATCCGACCAGGGGCAGCCCGTCCGACGGCCGCACGATGTTGCGGACCTCCTGCACCGCCCGGTCGAGCAGCTCGATCGCCCGGGGCTTGGACGGATCCCGGCGCAGGAGCCCGATCTTCTCGAGGTTGGCCAGGTGCTGGTGGACGGTCGAGGACGAGGCGAGCCCGACCGCCTTGCCGATGTCGCGCACCGTCGGCGGGTAGCCGTAGCGCGCCGAATACCGCTTGATGAAGTCGAAGATCTCCTGCTGTCG
>JAXDHK010000430.1:0-8353 GCA_034664545.1 Solirubrobacteraceae bacterium | reverse complement strand
CGGTTGCCGAGGGCGTAGAGGGCGGCGACGAGGGCGAGCACGAGGACGAGTCCGATCGCCCACCGGGGGACCGCCGGCCGGGGCCTGGGCCGGCGCTCGCGCCCGACCCCGGTCGCCCGGATCGGCTGGAGGTCGAACTCCGACGGGCGCTCGTGGCGGAGTTTGAACTCCTCGACGATCAGCTTGGCGTCGAGCCCGAGCGCCTCGGCGTAGGTCCGCAGGAAGCTCTTGACGAAGGTCGGTCCGGGGAGGAGATCCCACTCCTCGTTCTCGAGCGCCCGGAGGTACTTGGCCCGGATCTTCGTCTCGGACTCGATCTCCGAGATGTCGATGTGCGCCCGCATCCGGGCCTCCCGCAGCATGGCTCCGATCTCGGGCATCGCGTCGAAGGCTACCCCTGCCCGGGAATCGCCGGATAGGCTTGACCGATGGCGGACATGCTCCGGATCGGCGAGGTGGCCAAGGCGGTCGGGGTCAGCATCGACACGCTCCGCCGGTGGGAGGCCGACGGGCGGGTCAAGTTCGAGCGCCGGGGAAACCAGCGGCTCCTCCCGGCCGCCGAGCTCCGCGGCCTCGTCGCCTCCCACGGGTCGCCCAGCCGGACGACGAGCGCCCGCAACCACCTGACCGGCGTCGTCGTCGCCGTCGAGCGCGACGGGGTCATGGCCAAGGTCGAGATGGCGTGCGGGCCATACCGGATCGTCGCCCTCATGAGCCGGGAGGCGGCCGACGAGCTCGGTCTCGAGGCGGGGGTCGACGCGACCGCGGTGATCAAGTCGACCAACGTGATGGTCGAGCGCTGACCCCTACGGGAGCTCGGCCGGGGTCGGCGTCTCCCCGTCGGCCAGGACGCCCGGTCCGGCCCCCGGGCGGCCCCGCTCGGAGAGGGCGGCCAGCACCCGGGGGACGTCGGCCTCGGTCACGAGCACCTGGCGGGGCTTCGAGCCCTCGTAGCCCGAGATGATCCCCCGGCGTTCAAGCATGTCGATCAGGCGCCCGGCCCGGGTGTACCCGAGCCGGAGGCGCCGCTGGAGCATCGAGGTCGAGGCGGTCCCCATCTCGGCGACCAGGACGATCGCGTCCCCGAGCAGCGGATCCTCGTCGGGGTCGAACTCGTCGGGTCCGCCCTCCTCCCCGGCCTCGGGCTCGACCTCCTCGAGCAGCTCCTCCCGGAGCTCGGGCTCACCCTGGCGGCGCCAGAAGTCGGTCAGGGCGAGGATCTGGGGCTCGTCGATGTAGGCCCCCTGGATCCGCTGGAGCCGGGACGACCCGACCGGGGCGAAGAGCATGTCCCCGGCCCCGAGCAGCGACTCGGCCCCGTTCTGGTCGAGGATCACCCGGGAGTCGGTCTGCGAGGAGACGGCGAAGGCGATCCGGGAGGGGACGTTGGCCTTGATCATCCCGGTGATCACGTCGACCCGGGGCGACTGGGTGGCCAGGACGAGATGGATCCCGACCGCCCGGGCCTTCTGGGCCAGGCGGATGATCGAGTCCTCGACGTCGGCCGGGGCGACCATCATCAGGTCGGCGAGCTCGTCGATCACGCAGAGGATGTACGGGAGCTCGGGCTGGCCGCGGGCGACCCGGGCCTTGTTGAGCTCGGGGAGGGACCGGGTCCGGGCCAGGGACATGATCCCGTAGCGCTCCTCCATCTCCCGGACGAGGTTCCCCAGGGCGTTGGCCGCCATCCGGGGGCTCGTGATCACCGGGGTCAGGAGGTGGGGGATCGACTCGTAGTGGTTGAGCTCGACCTGCTTGGGGTCGACGAGGACCAGCCGGACCTCCTTGGGCGTGGCCCGGAGGAGGATCGACGAGAGCATGGCGTTGACCGCCCCCGACTTCCCGGCCCCGGTCGTCCCGGCCACGAGGAGGTGGGGCATCTTGGCCAGGTCGGCCCCGATCGCCCGGCCGGCGACGTCCTTGCCCAGCCAGACGGTCAACGGCGACCAGTCGGGCGGGGGGCTCTGGAAGACGTCGCCGAGGCGGACGATCCGCCGGCGGGCGTTCGGGACCTCGACCCCGACCGCCTGCTTGCCCGGGATCGGGGCGAGGATCCGGATGTCGGTGGCGGCGAGGGCGTAGGCCAGGTCGTCCTTGAGCTGGGCGACCTTGGCCACCTTGATCCCCGGGGCCAGGCGGAGCTCGTACCGGGTGATGTGGGGCCCGGCCACCGTCCCGATGACCTTGGCGGCCACGCCGAAGTGCCCGAGGGCCTCGACCAGGCTGGCCGCCGTCTTCTCCTGGCCGGCGGTGTCCGGCCGGGACTGCTCGGCGCTCGAACGGGTCAGGACGCTCGGCTTGGGCAGCCGCCAGACGAAGTCGGGGTCGTCGGTGACCGAGCCCCGGTAGCGCCCCTGGGGGGTCAGCTCGCCGGCCCCGGCGTCGTCACCCGGACGCTCGTCGAGATCATGCTCTATGGGCTCCGCCCTGTCGGGCTCCGCCGGGGTGGCGTCCCCGTCGGGGAGGTCGGGGCCGGGGTCCGGCGGGCCCGGGCTCGGCGGATCGTCGAGGTGGGGCTCGCCGTCGAAGGGGAGCGGGGGAGCCTCGACGTGGGTCGCCCGGATGATGAGCTCGCCGGGTGGCTCGGGCGGGACGAGCCGGTCGGGCAGCGGCCGGGCCGGGCGGGGGTCGGCCGCCGGCCGGGGCGTCCGGATGGTCCGGGTGGCGTCGACCACGCTCTCCCCGGCAGCCCGCATCAGGGCGGCGACCCCGCCCCCGGTGAGGAGGGTGACCCCGGCGGCGGCGAGGAACACCGCGAGGATGTGGGCGCCGGTGAGCCCGATCAGGTGGGAGGCGGACCAGAGCTCGGCCTCGCCGAGGATGCCCCCGTGGGTCTCGAAGAACGCCGGGTGCCAGAAGCCGGCCCGCGTTCCGGCCGGGGCGACGCCGAGGGTGTTGGCGGCCAGGGCGAGGGTCAGGGCGCAGAAGAGGAGGATCGTCCCGGTCCGGAACGGCTTGACCGACGGGAGGACGGGGCGCAGGACGAGGAGGGCCCCGATGGCCACGCTGGCCACGGGCACGGCGTAGCGGATCTCCCCGAGCAGCCAGCCGAGGCCGGTCGAGACGGCGTGGCCCCCCCGGCCGCCGTCGGCCGCCGAGTAGAGGATCACCCCGAGGAAGACCCCGAACGCGACGAGGCCGAGGCCGAGGACGTCGTAGTGGCGCTGCTCGAAGGCGAAGGCCGGTCGGGCGGGCCGGGCCGGGCGGGACCGCGGACGGGGGCGCGAGCGGGCGGGGGCGGGTCGGCGCTTGGCCGCCGCCGGCCGGCGCTTGGCCCCCCGGGCCGAGGCGGAGCCGCGGGCGGAGGCGGAGGCGGAGGCGGTCCGGCGGGGCTTGGCCGGAGGGGGCTTGCGGGCAGGGGCCATCGTCCGGCCACTTCGACGCCGGCCGGCGTTGCCCTGCCCGGCGCCCCCGTCCTACTCGGTCTCGTTCGGATCCTCGGCGGCGGCGAGCTCGAGCGACCCGTCGAGGACGTCCTTGAAGTGGCGCTCCTGGATCGGGAGGGCCCAGGCGACGAGCTGGCGGATCGAGGGATTTCCGGCCCGCTCGTTCATCTTGCCGACGATCGACCAGTGGCCGACCTCCCCGGCCTCGGCCATGGTCAGGAACTCGAACCCGTCGAGGGCGTCGTCCTCCCCGGCCAGGTAGGTCTCCATCATCTCGGCCGCCTCGCCCTTGACCTCGCGCGCCTTCTCGAGGATCGCGGTCTTCTTGCCCTTGAACTCCCCGGCGACCTCGGTGCAGCGCTTCTGGGTGTCGCGCGCCTCCTGGTGCATCCGATCGAGCATCGGGGCAAGGCTCTTCTCCCCGTCCTCGAGCATGCCCTTGACGTTCTTGGTCGCCGCCTGGGCGGCCATCGCCAGCCCGAGCACCTCCCCGAGCTTGCTCTCCAGGTTCGTCAGCTCCGCCATCGTCGCCCTCCGTCTCTCGTAGACCGGTATCCGCGCGACCGCGCGGACGCGCGACCGCGCCGTGCGGACTACCCGTCGCCGTTCGGGGCAAACGAGCCGGGGAGGCCGATCCGGCCCCGGAGCGTCGGGGCGGTGATCAGGTCGAGGCGAACCGGAGGCGCCGGTCGGCTCCGACGAGCTCGAACAGCCGCTGGACCTGGGGCGAGCCCCGGGTGATGGTCATCCGACCGCCGTCGGCGCGTGAGCGCATGTCGGCCTCGATCACGGCGCGCAGGCCGGTCGAGTCGATGAAGTCGAGCCCGTCGAGATCGAGGACCAGCGCCTTGGCGTCGGTCGCCTCGACGTCGGTCAGCGTGCGTTCGAGCGCGGGGACGCTCGCGAGATCGAGATCCCCGAGGACCCTGATGCGAACCGCGTCGTCGCGTTCCTCGACCTGTATCTCGAAATGCATGGCAACCCCCGCCGGAGGACGTGGAACCCCTTGCACGACGCCGGATTCTAGCGCACGCCCCCCGGGTCGGGCGAGGGGGAGCGGGGGCGTCCTCGACGGATGTTCGAGGCCGAGGAGCCGTCGCCCGGCTACCGCGACCAGGCCATGGGCTCGGGCACCCCGTCGAGGATCAGGCGGCTGACCAGCCCGGGGTCGTCCCACATCGGGATGTGGCCGCAGCCCGGGAGGATCAGGCTGCGCGCCCCGGGGATCGGGAGGCGGACCGGTCGGATGAGGCGGTCGCGCTCGCCGAAGGCGAGGGTCACCGGGACGGCGATCTCCTCGGCCCCGGCGAAGAAGCTCTGGCGCATCGCCGTGTTGGTCGCGTCGTAGGCGCTGGCCCGGGCGTAGGAGCGGACGATCCGCAGCGCCGGCCGGTAGGGGACGCGGTCGGGGTCGGCGATCACGTGGCCGAGGGCCAGGCGCCGGACCCGCCGGCTGCTGAGGAGGATCGGGAGGACGGGCCGGAGCCGCCGGACGACGACGTGGGCCCGGCCCCGAGCCGGGGCCCCCCGAGCGAGGAGCGGGGCGGCCCAGAGCCCGGCGGGGCTCAGCGCGGTCACCGACCGAGCCCGACCGGCTCGGGCCAGCTCGAGGGCGATCCAACCCCCGAGCGAGTTCCCGACGAGGTGGGGCCGGTCGACTCCGAGCGAGGTCAGGAAGGTGTCGAGGACCCCGGCCAGGGCCCGGGGGGTCGGCGCCTGGTCGGCCGGGAGCGCCGGAGAGCGACCGAACCCGGGCAGGTCGACGGCGATCACGTCGCGCTCGGCGGTCAGGGCCTCCCAGACCGGGTCCCAGACGCAGAGCTCGCCGCCGATGCCGTGGAGGAGCACGACCGGGTCCCCGGATCCCGCCCGCTCGTAGCTGACCTGCGGGGGGGCCTCGGTCACGCCCCAAAGCCTAGCCTCCGCCGGACGCCGGCTCGCGGGGATCCGGCGAGGCCCACCGGGCCGCTAGCGTTCACCGGCCGTGGAGCGCGAATACCTCACCCCTGCCCCCCGGGTCCAGGTCGACCTCCAGGCGACCGCGTGCACGACGCTGCTCGGCTGGGCGGGCGCCTACCAGCTGACGCTCGAGTCCGTGCTCGCCGACCAGGGGATCGAGCTCCACTCGACCTACCTCGGCCATCGCCTGGCCGGCTACCTGGCCACCACCCACCTGGCCGTGGTCGCCGGCCAGGGTCCGCGCGTCTACCTGGCACCCGACGGGGACGCCGAGCACCCGATCGGTGACCGGCGGCGCGACTGCCTGGTCCACCATCTCGACCAGCTGCGGATCCTCGCGGCCGAGACGACGGGTGGGCGAGTGGTCGTCGACGTGTCCGAGGCGGCCCTCGTCCGGATGGACGAGACCGGGCCGGCCCGGGCTTCAATTCCGGCTAAAGATCCCGGCGGCGCAGGGCATTAGCGCTTACGATCGGCTGAGATGTCCGACTACGAGCGCCCGCCGCGGGTCCTGGTCGTCGAGGACGATCGGGACATCGCCGACGTCCTCCAGCGGTCGCTGCGCATGGAGGGCTACGAGGTCCGGATCGCCGGGGACGGGCTCGCCGCCCTCGACGAGGCCCACGGCTTCCTGCCCGACGTCGTCGTCCTCGACCTCGGCCTCCCCCGGCTCGACGGCATCGAGGTCGCCCGGGAGCTCCGCCGGGACGACGACGTCCCGATCCTGATGCTCACCGCCCGGGACGCCGTCGAGGCCCGGGTCGAGGGCCTCGACTCCGGAGCCGACGACTACCTGGTCAAGCCGTTCGAGCGCCAGGAGCTCCTCGCCCGGATCCGGGCCCTCCTGCGCCGGCGGCCGCCCCGGGGCAGCGCTCCGCTCCGGGTCGGGGACCTGACGCTGAACGCCGACACCCACGAGGTCCAGCGCGCCGGGCGGACGGTCGAGCTGACCCAGCGGGAGTTCGAGCTGCTCGAGTACATGATGCGCAACGAGCGGATCGTCATCTCCCGCCAGCGGCTGCTCGACGAGGTCTGGGGCTACGACCCGTTCTCGACCACGAACACCATCGAGGTGTTCGTCTCGAACCTCCGTCGCAAGCTCGAGGCCGGCGGTGAGCCGCGTCTCCTCCATACGATCAGGGGGGCCGGATATGTCCTCCGCGCCTGACGAGCCGGATGCCTCCGGCGGGCCGAAGGGGTGGCGGCCGCGCCCGACCTGGCCGTCCGGCGGGGGCCGGGTCGACTGGACCCGGGTAGACCCCCGCCGGATCGACTGGACCCGGGTAGACCCCCGCCGGATCGGTCGGAGCCGGGTTGACTGGAGCCGGGTCGACCCCCGCCGGATCGGTCGGAGCCGGGTCGACTGGAGCCGGGTCGACCCCCGCCGGGTCGATGGGAGCCGTCTGGCCGCGGCGCCGGTCGCGCCGCCCGCCGATGCTCCGGGCCCGAGCGGCGACGGCCGGGCCGTCACCCGGGTCGTCCGGGGCTGGCACGAGACGGTCACCCTGCCGATCGCCCGACTCCCGATCCGCGTGCGCCTTGCGGGA
Organism: Solirubrobacteraceae bacterium; assembly: GCA_034664545.1. Classification (GTDB taxonomy): domain Bacteria; phylum Actinomycetota; class Thermoleophilia; order Solirubrobacterales; family Solirubrobacteraceae; genus Palsa-513. The sequence goes on along the minus strand of JAXDHK010000430.1, from coordinate 1,461 downwards.
GGCTCGGCCGCCCTGACCCTGGTGATCCTCTGCATCTTCGCCGTGGCGATCGGAAGCCTGACCGCCCGGCGGATCCGCGCCGACTTCACCAGCCAGCTGACCTCGGCGGCCGACAACATCGCCGCCAACCTCAACATCCAATACGACCAGGTGCTCCGCCCGATCATCACCCCCGACCTCAACGTGGCCGCCGCCCCCGACCACGCCGTGGTCCGGATCATCGGGCCCGACCTGTCGGTGGTGGGCGAGACGCTCGACGCTCCGGATCTCGGCCAGCTGAGCGGCGCCCCGGTCGACGTCGGCGGCTACCGGGTGGTCACGGTGTCGGCCAAGGCCAGCAACGGGTCGGTCCCGGTGTTCGTCCAGTACGGCCGGCCGGTCTCCGACCTCGACAAGACGATCGGCCGCCTCCAGGTCTTCCTGATCTTCGGCGTCCTCGGGGGGACCGGCCTCGCCTTCGGGGCCGGGACGATGATCGCCAGGCGGGCGATGGCCCCGATCGCCGCGCTGACCGCCGCCGCCGGGGAGGTCGAGCGGACCCGGGACCCGAGCCGGGGCGTCCCGGCCTCGGAGTCCGAGGACGAGGTCGCCGAGCTCGGCCGGACGCTCGAGGGCATGCTCGGGGCCCTGGCCGGGGCCCGGGCCGAGACCGAGGCGATGCTCGACCGCCAGCGTGCCTTCGTGGCCGACGCCTCTCACGAGCTGCGGACCCCCCTGACCAGCGTCCTGGCCAACCTCGAGCTCCTGAGCGAGACCCTCCACGGCGAGGAGGCCACGGCCGCCCAGTCGGCCCTGCGCTCGTCCCAGCGGATGCGCCGCCTGGTCGAGGACCTGCTCCTCCTCGCCCGGGCCGACGTCAGCCGGGAGCGCGTAAACCGGCCGTTCGACCTGGCCGAGGTCGTCGTCGAGGCGGCCGGGGAGCTCGGACCCATGAGCGGTGGGCACGTCGTCGAGCTCGACGCCCGGCCGGCCCCGCTGACCGGAGCCCGGGACGACGTCCAGCGGCTGGCGACCAACCTCCTGGAGAACGCCCTCCGCCACACTCCGCCCGGCACCCACGTCACCGTCTCGACCCGGCAGGTTCCCGGCGGGGGGGCCGTCCTCACCGTCAGTGACAACGGCCCCGGCGTCCCCCCCGACCTCGCCCCTCGCCTGTTCGAGCGGTTCGTCCGAGGGGCGGGCGACCGGGGGGGATCCTTCGGGCTCGGGCTGGCCATCGTCGCCGCCGTCGCCGAGGCCCACGCCGGGAGCGTCGCCGTCGAGCGGGCCCCGGGCGGCGGGGCCCGGTTCGTCGTTCGCTTCGGAGTCGCCGACCACGAGGCCGACGCCCGGCCGGCATCGACCCCGCGCGACGGCGTCGCCGCCGTCTGAAGCCGAGCCGGCACCGGTCGCAACCCCGCGCGACGGCGTCGCCGCCGTCTGAAGCCGAGCCGGCGCCGGTCGCAACCCCGCGCGACGGCG
>JAXDHK010000429.1:0-7717 GCA_034664545.1 Solirubrobacteraceae bacterium | reverse complement strand
CCGACCACGTGCTCGGCCAGCGGCTGCTGGAGGTCGAGGTTCAGGTGGCAGAGCGGGCACGGGGTGACCACGCAGTCGGCCTCGGCGTCCTTGGCGTCCCCGAGGTGGCGGCCGGCCTGGAGCAGGGAGGCGTGCTTGTTCATGGTGATGATCGGGAACCCGCAGCACTTGTGGGAGCCGGCGTAGTCGACCACCGTCCCCCCGAGGGCCGCGATCACCTGCTCCAGATACCGGTCCCGTGGGTGCTCGGCGTCGATGCCGATCCGGCGGCGGGGGCGGACGATGTAGCAGCCGTAGAACGGCCCGACCCGGAGGTTCTCGAGCGGCTGGGTCACCTTGGCCCGGAGGGCGTCGAGCCCGATCTCCTCGACCAGCAGCCAGAGCAGGTTCTTGTTGGTCAGGCCGGCCGTGTACTCGAGCCCCTCCCCGGCCAGGGTCCGGTTGACGTGGGCCCGGTACTCGGCGTTCGCGTCGAGCCGCTCCTGGCATTCGCTCTGGGCCCCCTGACAGGTCGAGCAGATGTTCATCATCAGCTCGCCGTCGGTCTGCTGAGCCATGGCGAACGTCCGGGCGTTGAGGGTGTCGGCGAGCTCCTGGTTGTGCTCGGCGATCACCCCGGCCCCGCAGCAGTTGGCCCGGTCGAGCTCGATCAGCTCGATGTCGAGGAGCGGCGCGATCTTGGCCATCGACCCGTGGAGCTCGGGGGTGAACCCCCGGCTTACGCACCCCGGCCAGTAGGCGACCCTCATCGGCCCTCGCCCGTCCCCGCCCCGGCCCCGGACTTGGCCGTCGGGGCGTCGGCGTCCTCGTCGCGCCCGCTGACGTAGAGGTTCAGCTCGTAGCGCTCGTCGTGGCTCTCGACCTCCTTGAAGATCGCCTTGACCTCCCGGCTGGCCTTGTGCGGGTGGCGGAGCACCTTGCCGAGCGTGACCTTGCCCCGGCGCATCGCTCGGAGCACGGCCGGGAGCGACCCGACCAGGGTCGGGAGGGCCCGGGGGTGGAGCTTGCCCCCGTAGGAGTCGGGCAGGAGGTCGGCCTCGTGGAGGATGCCGTTGCGCTTGATGTTCTTGACGAAGGCGTGCTCGTGCCGGGCCCCGTTGTTGCGGTCCTCGATCCCGAGGTCGTTCCCGGCGATCCGGCGCAGGCGCATGATCTGGCCCATCGGGTCGACCCCCTTCGGGCAGGCGTCGACGCACTTGAAGCAGTGGGTGCACGTGTACATCCCGTGCTCGTCCTCGGCGATCGACCGGAGTCGCTCCTCGTGCTCGGCGTCGCGCGGGTCCCCGACGAACCGGTAGGCCTTGGCCAGGGCGGCCGGGCCGGTGAACAGGGGGTCGACCTCCATGGCCAGGCAATCGGAGACGCACGCCCCGCACTGGATGCAGGCCATCGACTGGGTCACGTCGACCATGTTCTCCGGGGGGACGAGGTACTCCCGGACGGGGACGGGCTCCTTGGCCAGGAGCCACGGGGTGACCGAGCGGATCTTCTTCCAGTGGACGGCCTCCATGTCGACGATCAGATCCTTGATCACCGGCATGTTGCCCATCGGCTCGACCACGATCGCCCCGTCCCGGGCCGAGGCGTTCGCCTCGTCGAGGTGGGTCTGGCAGGCCAGGGCCGGCTGGCCGTTGATGCGCACCCCGCACGACCCGCAGATCGCCGCCCGGCACGAGCACCGGATGCCGATCGACCCGTCGAAGCGGGCCCGGGCCTGGAGGATCCCCTCGAGCACCGACCGGTGGGCGGCGAGGTCGACCCGGTGGTCCTCCCAGTAGGCGGCCTCCCCGGTCTCGGGGTTGAAGCGGCGCAGGCGCAGGGTGAACTCGGTCATCAGTACTTCCGCTCCTCGGGCGGCCAGTCGGTGATCGTCACCGGAGCGTAGGCGATCTTCGGATCCCCGCCCGGGCCCCGGGAGATCACGATGTGCTTGAGCCAGTGCTCGTCGTCGCGCTCGGGGAAGTCGGTCCGGAACTGGGCGCCCCGGGACTCGGTGCGCTCGACTGCCCCGACGACCGTGGCCTCGGCGGCGTCGAGCATGTACCCGAGCTCGACCGCCCCGAGCACGTCCTGGTTGAACACCCTCCCGCGATCGTCGATGTAGGCGTCGGCCGACTCCTCCTTGAGGCGCCGGACGACCTCGAGCGCCCGGCCGAGCCCCTCGGCGTCCCGGTAGACCGCGACCTCGGCGTTCATCGTCCGCCCGAGCTCCTCCTTGATCTCCGAGATCCGCCGGCCCCCGCCCCGGGGGCGGGCGACGATGGCCTCGATCATGGCGGCGTCGTCGCGCAGCCGGGCGTCCGAGACCTCGGGCATCGGGACCTCCCCCGCCCGGGCGGCGGCGTGCTCGGCGCTCCGCCGGCCGAAGATCAGCGTGTCGAGCAGCGAGTTCGCCCCGAGGCGGTTGCCCCCGTGGACCGAGACGCAGGCCACCTCCCCGGCCGCGTACAGGCCGGGAACCTCGGTCCGCCCGAAGACGTCGGTCTTCACCCCGCCCATGATGTAGTGCTGGCCCGGGCGGATCATGATCGGCTCGCGGGTGATGTCGACCCCGGCGAAGTCCCGGCCGATGTTGACGATCTCCCGGAGGGCTTCGAGGATGCGCTTGCGCGGGACCACCGTGATGTCGAGGTAGATGCTCTGGCCGTCGGGTCCGACCCCCCGGCCCTCGAGGATCTCGGTCTGCTCGGCCCGGCTGACCACGTCGCGCGAGGCGAGCTCCATCTTGTTGGGGGCGTACTCCGACATGAAGCGGTCGCCCTCGCGGTTGAGCAGATGGGCCCCCTCGCCCCGGGCCCCCTCGGTGATCAGGAAGCCGTTCTCGGCCAGCGTCGTCGGGTGGTACTGGACCATCTCCATGTCCATCAGCCCGGCTCCGGCCCGGTAGGCCTGGGCGATCCCGTCGCCCGTGCAGATCAGGGCGTTGGTGGTCGGGCGGTAGCACTGGCCGGCCCCGCCCGAGGCGAGGATCACGCTCTTGGCCGTGAAGGTCTCCATCCGGCCGGTGCGGACGTCCCGGGCGACGACCCCGACGCACGTCCCGGCGTCGTCGAGGATCACCGACGTCGTGAACCACTCCTCGTAGCGCTCGACCCGGGAGGAGTGCTTGAGCAGCTGCTCGTAGAGGACGTGGAGCATCGCCTGGCCGGTGATGTCGGCCACGTAGGCGGTCCGCTTCTTCGAGGCCCCGCCGAACGCCCGGAGGTCGAGCTCGCCCTTGGCGTTGCGGTGGAAGGTGACCCCGATGTGCTCGAGGTGCATGACCTCGGCCGCAGCCTCGCTGCACATGATCTCGATCGCGTCCTGGTCGCCCAGGAAGTCCGAGCCCTTGACCGTGTCGTAGGCGTGCTCCCGCCAGTCGTCGTCGGCGGCGATGGCCGCGTTGATGCCCCCGGCGGCCGCGACCGAATGCGAGCGGACGGGGTGGACCTTGCTCATGATCGCGACGCTCACGCCGGCCTCGGCCGCCGCCAGGGCCGCCCGCTGGCCGGCGAGGCCGGCTCCGATGATGAGGACGTCGTGTGCGGGCATGCGGGGGCGGGGCCGCCGCAGGGGTGCGGCCGCGCTCCGGAGACTCTATACGCCGGTCGCCGGACCCAGCGCCCGGCGGACCTGGGCCAGGGTGACCACCCCGGCCAGCCGCCCGTCGGCGTCGAGGGCCACGACCGCCCCGAGCCCCCGGAGACCGTCGGATCCGAGCAGCGACTCGAGCGAGTCGGAGACCCCGATCCGCCAGGGGAGCTCGTCGTCGCTGGCCTCGCCCGCCGTCAGCGCCGGGCGCCCGCCCTGGAGCTCGGCGTCGAGCCGCTCGGCCCGGAGCAGCCCGACGTAGTGGTTGCCCTCGGAGACCACGGCGAACCACGGCCACCGGTAGCGCAGGAAGAACTCCTCCTGGGCGTCGAGGAGGAGCGTCTCGGCGGGGATGGTCACCGGCTCGCGGTCCATGATGTCCGCCACCGTGATCGCCCGGATCCGGTCGGTGAGGGTGCTCTGGACGATCGCCCCCCGGGCGGCCTGATAGAGGAAGAGGGCCACGATCATCGCCCACACCCCGCTCGAGACGTACCCGTCGGCGAGCACGGCGAGGCCGAGGGCCCCGAGCAGGAGGGCGAACACCCGCCCGGCCTGTCCCGCCGCCCGCGTCCCCCGGCCCCGGTCCCCGGTCACCCGCCAGGCCGCCGCCAGGGCGATCCGGCCGCCGTCGAGGGGGATCGCCGGGATCATGTTGAACACGAGCACGAGCGTGTTGATCGTCGCCAGCCAGCTCAGGAGGACGAGCCCGGCGTCGGGGGTGGCCCCGGTGTCGTTGAGGAGGAGGAGGTCCCAGAAGCTCTGCGGACTCGAGAGGGCGATCCCGACCCCGGCCGAGACCGCGACGACGAGCAGGGTCACGATCGGTCCGGCGCTCGCGATGGCGAGCTCGGCGCCGGGCGACCGCGTCTCCCCGCGCATCTTGGCCAGGCCGCCGAAGAACCAGAGGTCGACGCCCTCGATCTCGAGGCCCAGCCGCCGGGCGACCACCGCGTGGCCGAGCTCGTGGAGGACGAGCGAGGCGAAGAAGAGGAGGGCGCTCGCCACGGCGACGACGTAGCCCTCGGTCGGCGACCCGAGGATGTCCCGGAAGTAGCCGGAGAGGACGTAGATGAAGAAGAACAGCACGAAGAACCAGCTCGTGCTCACGCCGATGCGGATGCCGAAGATCCGCGCCAGCTGGATGGTTCCCCGGCGGGGCATCGGCTAATGGTGGCACTCGCCGGTGCCGGACGGGGCGCGTCAGACCGGGACCGGCCGGTGGCGGTCGATGATCGCCCCGAAGTCGGTTCCCCCGGGGAGGGTCCCGTACTCGTGCCCGGCCTCCCCGGCGAGGCGCCCGGCGCAGAACGCGTCGGCCACCGCCGGCGGGGCGTGGCGGACGAGGAGGGCTCCCTGGAGGCCGAGGGCGAGCAGCTCGACGACGGTCCGGGCCCGGCTCTCGGCCTCGTCCGGTCGGTCGAGCTCGCGCCGTAGGCGACCGGCGAAGGCATCCAGGCGCCGGTCCGCCCCCCGGGCGGCGTCGAGCTCGTCGAAGTAGAGGTCGACCGACTCGGGTCCCCGGCCGAGGGCCCGGAGGACGTCGAGGCACATCACGTTGCCCGAGCCCTCCCAGATCGACCCGAGCGGGGCCTCCCGGTAGAGCCGGGGCAGCCCCGACGCCTCGACGTACCCGTTGCCTCCGAGGCACTCGAGCGCCTCGGCGGCGTGGGCCGGGACCCGCTTGCACAGCCAGTACTTCCCGATCGCCGTGACCAGTCGCCTGAACGCCTCGGCCGCCTCGCCGCCGCCGGCGGCCTCGTCGTATGCCCCGGCCAGGCGCATGGCCAGGGCGGTGGCCGCCTCGGACTCGAGGGCCAGGTCGGCGAGGACGTTTCGCATCAGGGGGGCCTCGACCAACGCCCGGCCGAACGCCGCCCGGTGGGTCGCGTGGTGGACGGCCTGGGCCGTCGCCCAGCGCATGCCTCCGGCGGCGCCGATCGCGCAGTCGAGGCGGGTGTGGCCGACCATCTCGATGATCGTCGCCACCCCCCGGCCGGCCGGGCCGACCAGGCGGGCCCAGGCGCCGTCGAGCGCGACCTCGGCCGAGGCGTTCGACCGGTTGCCGAGCTTGTCCTTGAGGCGCTCGAGGTGGAAGCGGTTGCGCGTGCCGTCGGCCAGGACCCGGGGGACCAGGAAGCACCCGAGCCCGTCCGGGGTCTGGGCGAGCACGAGGAAGACGTCGGACATCGGCGCCGAGCAGAACCACTTGTGGCCGGTGAGGGCGTACTCCCCGGCCGCCGTCAGCGGGGCGGCCGCCGTGGTGTTGGCCCGGACGTCGGACCCGCCCTGGCGCTCGGTCATGGCCATCCCGCAGATCGCGCTGCCCTTCTCGGCGGGGGAGACGAGGCGCCGGTCGTAGGTGGTGCTGGTCAGGAGCGGCTCCCACGCGGCGGCCAGGTCGGTCTCGGCTCGGAGCGCCGGGACCGCGGCGTAGGTCATCGTGATCGGGCACCCGAAGCCGGCCTCGGCCTGGATCGCCGTCATGTAGAGGGCGGCCCGGGCGCTGTGGGCGGCGGCCTGGGTCGTCCGCCACGGGAGGGCGTGGAGCTCCCAGGCGATGCCCATCCGCATCAGCTCGTGCCAGGCCGGGTGGAACGCGACCTCGTCGATCCGGTTGCCGTAGCGGTCGTGGGTGTGCAGGCGGGGCGGGTGCTCGTTGGCCTCGAAGCCCCACCGGAGGGCCTCGCCCCCGGCCAGGCGGCCGAGCCGGGCGGCCCGCTCGAGCACCCAGCCGGCTCCCGCCCGGACGGTCGCCTCGACGAGCGGCCGGTTGGTCGAGAAGAGATCGAGGCCCTCGAGCGGCGGCGGCTGATTGAACACGGCGGGGGAGTCCACGCCGCAGACCATAGGCGCGCGGGGCGGGCGCGGGGCACAGGCAGCCCGGAACGCATAGGGGTAGCATCGCCGCGACATGGCCGCCCGTGGGGAGAGGATCCGATGGCGCACGAGGTGACCTTCATCCCGGGCGATGGGACTGGGCCCGAGTTGGCCGAGGCGACGCGGCGCGTGCTCGAGGCCACCGGCGTCGAGTTCGACTGGGACGTCCAGGAGGCGGGCATCGACGCCTACGAGGCGACCGGCAACCCGTTCCCCGACGCGACCCTCGCGTCCCTGCGCCGGACCACGGTCGGCATCAAGGGCCCGACGACGACCCCGGTCGGATCGGGCTTCCGCTCGGTCAACGTGCTCCTGCGCAAGGAGCTCGACCTCTACGCGTGCATCCGCCCGTGCAAGGCCTACGCCGGGGTGCGCACCCGCTTTCCCGAGACCGACGTCGTCGTCGTCCGGGAGAACACCGAGGATCTCTACGCCGGGATCGAGTTCGAGCGGGGGACGCCCGAGAACGCCGAGCTCCGGGCCGCGCTGGCCAAGCTCGGGGCCACCGTCCGCGAGGACGCCGGCATCTCGATCAAGCCGATCTCGGTCTTCGGGTCTGAGCGGATCGTCGAGGCGGCGTTCGCCTACGCCAAGGACCACGGCCGCCGGAAGGTGACCGCCGTCCACAAGGCCAACATCATGAAGTTCTCCGACGGCCTCTTCCTGTCGGTGGCCCGGGAGGTCGCCGAGCGCCACCCGGAGATCGAGTTCGAGGACCGGATCGTCGACAACCTCTGCAACCAGCTGGTCTCCCGGCCCGAGGAGTACGACGTGCTCGTCCTGCCGAACCTCTACGGGGACATTGTCTCCGACCTCGCGGCGGGCATGATCGGCGGCCTCGGCTTCGCCGGGGGCGCCAACATCGGCACCCATGCCGCGGTGTTCGAGGCGACCCACGGCTCGGCGCCCAAGTACAAGGGCCTCAACCGGGTGAACCCGACCGCCCTCTTGCTCTCCGGCCTCTACATGCTCGAGCACCTCGGGGAGCGCGACGCCGCCGCGCGCCTCGAGCGGGCACTCGCCGAAGTGATCAGAAAGGGAGAGAAGGTCACCTACGACCTCAAGCCCCACCGTGACGACCCAACCGCCGTCGGCACCCGGGAGTTCGCCGACGCAGTGATCGAGGAGATGAACGCATGAGCAGCGCTGCTGCCAAGCCCGTCCGTGTGGCGGTGACCGGCGCCGCCGGACAGATCGGCTACGCCCTGTTGTTCCGCATCGCCAGCGGGGCGATGCTCGGACCCGACACCCCGATCGAGCTCCGCCT
>JAXDHK010000428.1:0-7663 GCA_034664545.1 Solirubrobacteraceae bacterium | reverse complement strand
CGCGGTGTCCCCGGGCCGAATCTCCTCGAGGAGCTTCCACATGAGGAGGGGGAGGCCGGCCATGTCGACGAGACAGAGAACTGGATGGTTGCGGGTGCCGGTGAGCTCGAAGCCCTCGGCGGTGCGGAGGCGGAGCGTCGGGTGCTCGCCGGACTCGAAGAGTCGAGTGGCGCGCACGGGCCTTCCTCGGCGGTCGAGCACGACAAGGTCGATCTCGGTGTCGGACTTGGGTCGAGTGTCGGGGACGATCGAGTCGACGCGTACGGTTCCGTCCTGGGTCGCGACCCGAGTGTCTCCGGCCACGCAGTACCTCATGGCGGCCGCGGGGTCGTCGTCGACCGAGCCGAAGTTGCCCTGACCGTCGACGAGCGGGTAGCGCATCGAGAAGTCCTGGGCGAGGCGGACGAGGGCGTCGTAGATCGCGGAGTCGCCGTGGGGGTGGTAGTTGCCCATGACCTCACCGACGATGCGGGCGCACTTGGCGTAGCTGCGCGTCGGTCCGAGGCCGAGCTCGCTCATCCCGAAGAGGACGCGGCGGTGGACGGGCTTGAGGCCGTCGCGGACGTCGGGGAGGGCACGGCCGATGATCACCGACATCGCGTAGTCGAGGTACGCGGAGCGCATCTCGTCCTCGAGCGCCCGGGGCTCGACGTTGCCGCCGCTGAGGATCTCAGTGGCCATGGCGGATCACCTCCTTCGGCCTAGACATCGAGGTTGACCACCGACTGGGCATTGTCCTCGATGAAGACGCGCCGGGGCTCGACCTGGTCGCCCATCAGCATCGAGAAGATCAGGTCGGCCTCGACGGCGTCCTCGATCTTGACCTGGGCGAGCGTGCGGGACGCCGGGTCCATCGTGGTCTCGGCGAGCTGGTCGGCGTTCATCTCGCCGAGGCCCTTGAAGCGCTGGAGGGAGATCCCCTTCTGGACCATGTTCATGACGGCGTCGCGGAGGCCGTCGAAGGACGCCGGGGTCTCGTGGGCGTCGGCGAGGCGGACGCTGAACGCCGGGGTCCCGGCGAGCTCGGTCAACTGCTGGTGGACACGGACGAGCTGGCGGTACTCGGTCGAGTCGAACAGGCTGCGGCGGAGGCTGAGGGTGCGGGCGAAGCCGGTCCGGCGCTCGATCACGCGGACGAGCAGGTTCTCGTCGTCCTCGGTGACCAGCTCGGCCAGGTAGACGGAGTTCTCGGCGGCGGCGCGGGCGAGGAGCGCGACGACCGCCTCGGAGCCCTCGAGGGCCTCCTCGAGGATCGAGCATTCGTCGATGAAGCGGACGACGTCCGCGCCGTGGGCGGCCCGCAGCGAGGACGACCACCCCTCGTACTGGCGCAGGAGGCGAAGAAGCTTCTGCCAGCGGGCCTCGGTCAGCTTGAACTCGCGGCCGTGGCGGTCGAACACCTGGAAGCGCTCGAGCTTGTCGAAGACGAGGATGTCGTCGAGCTCTGACTCCTTCTCGATGTAGCGCTCCCGGCTGCCCTGCTTGAGCTTGTAGAGCGGCGGCTTGGCGATGTACACGTAGCCGGCCTCGATCAGCTCCTGCATCTCCCGGAACAGCAGGGTCAGCACGAGGGTCCGGATGTGGGCGCCGTCGACGTCGGCGTCGGTGTTGTGGGCGCACAGACCGCCGGCGACGAAGTTCTCGTCGCCCCAGACCGAGAAGTCGTAGACGCGTCCGTTGCTGGCCGGCGTGCGGGTGACCGATCTGACCGGTAGCCCGATGAGGGTGTCAGAGATAGGGGTGTAGCGCCGCGACTGTGGACGGCCAGTGGACAACCGCGCGGTCAGGGCGGCGGCGCCCGAGTGGTCGGTCCACGCGGACTCGAGCGCCGCAAGATCGGCTTGATCGGTCACGGTGATCGCCCAGTGGGGGTGCTTCTGCTCGATCGGGAGGCCGCGAAGCTCGCCCGCCACGCCGGTGGGGTCCTTGACCGAGGTCGACGCGACGACGCCCAGGGACGACAGGAGGTACCCGAGCCCGCCGGCGACATCCCGGGAGGACGTGTAGAGCGCGACGCGCCCCCCGGTGACCGTCCCGTCCCCGAGGAGGAAGCCGCGGAGGAACGCGATCCGGAGCGGCTCGGCGACGTTGAACACGATGTCGGGAATCCGCTCGGTCAAGGACGTGGAGCCGTCGAAGCCGAATACGTGCGCCCAGGCGAGGGCAGCCACGCGGTTGACCAGCTTGAGCTCGGTGGTGGGCCGGGCCGAATCGACATAGACCCGTGGGGCGAGGCCGAACACCGAAGTCATCGCGTCGGTCATCTCCCCGAGGAGCCGGCGGTTCCCGTTGCCGAAGCAGAGGCGCACACCACCGCGGGCCGACCCGGAGCCCTCGGCGAGGTAGAAGCCGAGCAGCGACATCAGCTTGTCGTCGACCGCGACGTAGCGGCTGATCGGTTGATCAGCGTGGTGCTCCGGCGTGAGGGCGACGTCATCACGTTCGTCGAAGAACTCGAGGTCGCGCTCATCGAGGTCGCTGAGCCGAACCTCGTCACGGACGCGGTTGCGTGGCGCGGCACGGTACTGCCGCCGCCAGGTTCGCTCCAGCGCGTTCTCGCCGACCCGGACCCGTGCGCGCACCGACTCGACGTCGGCCCCGACGGCGCGGACGTAGGCCTCGAAGTGGGACAGGATCGGCCGGGCGGTACCGTTCTCCCAACCGTAGAACGTGACGGGCTGGCGGATGCCGACCGCTGCGCACAGCGCCCGCTGGGAGACCCGGTTGGTGCGGCGGAGTGCGGCGAGCTCGACCCTGACGTCCTCGGGAACCTCAACCCGCGGCTCGGTCAGCTGGGGATTCTCCGCATGATCGACGAGCACCGTCTGGCGGCCCCAGGCCCGGACGGCCGGCCCGCGGAGCCAGACCTGGCGAGCGGCCTCGGGGACCCGGTGGAGCTCCCGAAGGAGGTCGATCCGGTCGGACGCCGTAGCGGGCAGGGGGATTCGGCGGGGGGCGACGACGACGTCGCCGACGCGGAGCTCGTCCCCGGGCTTGGTGCGGAGCTCGCCGTCCTCGTGGACGTAGACCGAGTGGTTGGCGGTGACGCGGAGCGACCGGCCGTAGAGGGTCGTCACCTCGTAGAGCGGCTCGGCGGTCTCGTGGCGGACGACGCCCTTAATCGCCCCGAAGCGGACGTCACGCTCGCCGAGGCCGACCGAGGCGACCTGGCCGAAGCCCCCGTAGACCGACCGGACCAGCTCCTGCGGGCCCTCGACCGGTCGGTCTTGGACGAGCGGATCGACGAACTCGGCGATCGTGGTCATGCGGACGCCTTGGCCGTCGCGCACGAGCACGTGCTCGCAGCCGTCGACACTCATCAGGATCACCTTGTGGTAGCGGGCGTTCTCGATGTTGAACTCGTCGCGGACCCCGGTGCCGATCGCGGTGATCAGGGCCTGGATCTCGGTGTTCTGGAGCACCTTGTCGATCCGGCTCTTCTCGACGTTGAGGATCTTCCCCCGGAGCGGGAGCACGGCCTGGGTGTTGCGGTCGCGCCCCTGCTTGGCCGAGCCGCCGGCGGAGTCGCCCTCGACGACGAAGAGCTCGGCCAGGGAGGGATCCTTGACCGAGCAGTCGGCGAGCTTGCCGGGGAGGGTCGAGTTCTCGAGCGCCGACTTGCGCCGGGTGAGGTCGCGGGCCTTGCGGGCGGCCTCGCGGGCGCGCTGGGCCTGGACCGACTTCATGATCACGGCGCGGGCCTCGGCCGGATTCTCCTCGAGGAACTCGGAGAGGCCGGCGTTGACGATCGACTCGACGAAGCCGGCCATCCCGGGGTTGCCGAGCTTGGTCTTGGTCTGCCCCTCGAACTGGGGGTCGCGGAGCTTGGCCGAGATGACGGCGGTGAGTCCCTCGCGGACGTCCTCGCCGACGAGGTTGTCCTCCTTCTCCTTGAGCATCCCCTTCTCGCGGGCGTAGCGGTTGAGCGTCCGGGTCAGAGCCGACCGGAACCCGCTGAGGTGGCTGCCGCCCTCGTGGGTGTTGATGTTGTTGGCGAACGAGAAGATCGACTCCTGGTAGGAGGCGTTCCACTGCATCGCGACCTCGACGGCGCCCTCGTCGCTCTCGCCGGCGAAGAAGATGACCTTGCGCCCGACGGGCTCCTTGTTCTGGTTGAGGTACCGGACGAAGTCCTCGATCCCGCCGTCGTACTGGAACTCGACGACCGACCCGGCGTCGCGCTCGTCGGTCAGCGTGATCCGGAGGCCCCGGGTCAGGAACGCGGTTTCGCGGAGGCGCTCCTCGAGCGTGCGGACGTCGAACTCGAGCTCCTGGAAGATCTCGGGGTCCGGATGGAAGGTGACGGTCGTCCCGGTCGCGGCGCCGGGCTCGAGCGCCGGGCCGGTGACGAGTGGGTGCTGGGGGACGCCCCGGGCGTACTCCTGGTGGAAGACGTGGCCCTCGCGGCGAATCTCGACGAGCAGTCGCTCCGAGAGCGCGTTGACCACCGAGCCGCCGACCCCGTGGAGGCCGCCGGAAACCTTGTAGCCGCCGCCGTCGCCGAACTTGCCGCCGGAGTGCAGGACGGTGAAGATGACCTCGACCGCCGGGCGACCCTCCTTCTCCATGATCCCGACCGGGATGCCCCGGCCGTCGTCGACGACGGTGATCGAGTTGTCCGGGTGGATCGTGACCGACACCGCGTTCGCGAAGCCGGCGAGCGCCTCATCGACGGAGTTGTCGACCACCTCGTAGACCAGGTGGTGGAGGCCGCGGACACCAGTCGACCCGATGTACATGCCGGGGCGCTTGCGGACCGCCTCGAGACCCTCGAGGACGGTGATGTCGCCGGCGCCATAGTCGGCGGCGCCGCGGTTGCTCTGGTCTGCCACTGATCCTCCGATTACGTGAGAACGCCCCGGTCGGTGTCAGCGGGACGCCGGTCCGGGGCGGGGTGTTGCTGGTTGACGTAATGATAGCACAGGGGGGGGTTTTGGAGCCGGCCCCGCGTGACGTAAAAGTCCTGCAAAATGACATGTTTGATGGCGGTCGGCCAGGGCTCTGGGGGTCAGCCGACCGGGGTCGCGTGGCAGCGCAGCGCGCGGAGGGCCGGGCGGCCGAGAACGGCGTTGATCTGCGCGACGAGCTGGGGGCCCATCAGGTCGAGCTCGTGGGCCCAGACCGCCTCCCGGCAGGCCACGGTGAGGACGCCGTCGCGCTCGGCGACCGGGGAGGCCTGGGCGGCGAGCGCGGCCCCGACGGCGAGCTCCCAGACGTCCTGGACGGCGGCCAGGGTGCTCGCCGGGGCGAGGCGGGCGAGCAGGGCGTCGAGGGCCTCGCCGACCGGACGCGGGGCCCGGCGCCTCATGCGGCGAGGGCCTCGGAGAGGACGCGCCCATCGGCGACGCCGACCCGGGCGACGCCGTCGGCGCGGGCCCCGGGGACGTGGTCGGCGTCGGTGGTGGTGACGAGGGTCTGACCGCCGGCGCGCAGCTCGGCCGCCAGTCGCTCGCGCCGCTCGGGATCGAGCTCGCTCATGACGTCGTCGAGGAGCATCAGCGGGGCCCGCTCGCGGGCGGCGCCGAGGGCGTCGCGCTCGGACAGGAGCAGGGCGAGGAGGGCGAGGCGCTGCTCTCCCTGAGAGCCGTAGGCGCGGAGGTCCCGGGCCACGCTGCGCAGGAGGAGGTCGTCGCGGTGGGGTCCGTGGCTCGTGAAGCCCCGGTCGAGGTCGACGGAGAGCCGCTCGGCCAGCTCGGCGGCCAGCTCGTGGGGGGTGGCGGCGTCGGTCCGGGGCCGGTAGGCGAGGGTCGCCGGGCCGCGGAGCCCGAGCGAGGCGGCGTGGCGGGCGAAGGGCTCCTCGAGCAGGGCGGCGGCCCGGGCGCGGTCGTCGCGGAGGGCGATCCCGTGGGTGGCGAGCTCGAGGTCCCAGGCCGAGAGCGCCTCACGCCCGCCGCGCCCGGCCCGGACGCGGGCGATCAGGGCGTTGCGCTGGGCGAGGGCCTGGGCGTAGGCGCGGCGGGTGGCGGCGCGGGCCGGCCAGAGGCCGGCCACGACCTGATCGAGGTGGGCCCGGCGAAGTCCGGGGGCGCCCTTGACGAGCTCGAGGCGGTCGGGGAGGAACACGCAGACGAGGGGGCGGTGGGGAACGTCGAGCAACCGGTCGACCGGGGCTCCGTCGGCGGTGACGCGCTTGGCCTCGCCGGCCTGGAAGCCGACGGCGAGCTCGTGCTCGCCGGCGTGGTCGACGCCGGCGACGATCACCCGGGTGGCGCGGGCACCGAAGCGGACGAGCTCGCGTTCGTTGGCGGTCCGGCAGGAGCGGGCGGTACAGCCGAAGTAGAGCGCCTCGAGGAGGTTCGTCTTGCCGGCGCCGTTGGGCCCGTGGATCACGGTGAGACCGGGGCCGACCGCCACCTCCGCCGTCTCGTAGCAGCGAAAGTCGCGCAGGCGCAGGCGCGTGACCCGCATCGGGGGGCCTCAGACGTTCAGCCTGATCGGCATGACCAGGTAGACGAAGCCGCTGTCGTCGGCCGACTCGATCAGGCCCGGCCGGAGTGGGCTGGTGAGCTTGAGGATGAGGTCGTCGGACTCGACGCTCTCGAGACCGTCGCGGAGGAATTCGGGATTGAAGCCGATGTCGAAGGACTCGCCCTGGAACGGAATCGGCAGGGCCTCGCTGGCCTCGCCGACGTCGGGCGTTCGGGCCGAGACTGTGAGCTCCCCGGGGGTGAAGGCGAGCCTGACCGGGGCGTTCTTCTGCGCGAGGAGGCTGATCCGGCGGACGACGTCGGTGAGCTCCTCGCGCGCCACCCGGAGCTCGTGCTCGGAGGTGTCGGGGAGGAGCTGGCGATAGTTCGGGAATTGACCATCGATCAGGCGGGACGAGAGGACGACGCCTTCGAGCTCGAACACGATCTGGTTCTGGCGGGGGGCGACGCTGAGCGTCTCGGCGCCGACCGCGGTCGCGATGCGGGCGAGCTCCTGAAGGGCGCGAGCCGGGACGTTGGCCTCGAAGGGCTGGGTGAGGGGCACCTCGAGCCTGGTCTCCTTGACGCTGAGGCGGTAGGAGTCGGTCGCCACCATTCGCAGCTCGGAGCCGGAGGCCGAGACGAGGATGCCGGTGAGGATCGGCCGGGTCTCGTCTCGCGAGGCCGACCGGGCTACCTTGGCGATGGTGTCGACGAAGGCCTGGGCCGGGACGCTGACCACGCTGTCGGCTTCGCCACCGACGTTGGGGAGCGGCGGGAAGTCGTCGGTGCGCAAGGTCCGCAGATGGAAGGTGGTCGGGCCGGAGACGATCTCCACGTCGTGCTCGGCGTCGCGGAGCTCCAGGGAGACCTGGGGACCGGAGAGGGCACGAGCGACGTCGAGGAGGAGCCGGGCCGGGAGGACGACGGTGCCCGGACGTTGGAGCTCGGCGTCGAGGCGGAGGCGGAGGCCGACCTCCATGTCGGTGGCCAGCATCTCGACCGTGGCGTCGACGGCGTCGATCCGTACGCCGGCGAGGGCTTGGATGGCACTCCGGGTCGAGGCGACGCGCGAGGCGGTCTGGATCTGGCGCACGAGCTCGGCGGTTGAGAGAGAGATCTTCACGACTGGTGGCTGCTTTGAATAGACGTAATAGGGCCTGGGGAGAGGGGGATAGGGATCCTATGCTTGCAGGAGAGGGGGACGTTGCCGGTGGCTTGGTGTGGAGAGCCTAGGGGGAAGCCGGGCGGGAGTC
>JAXDHK010000427.1:0-5523 GCA_034664545.1 Solirubrobacteraceae bacterium | reverse complement strand
CCAACTGAGCGCCTCGACAACTCGGTGGAGCCCGTGCGCCTCGCAGAGCCGGCCAAGCGTCTGTCGCGCGGCCACCTCGTTGTAGGGCAGCGCCTCAAGGGCGTGCAGCGCGAGTTGGAGATCCTCGAGCCGAGCCGACGGGCGCTCCAGCGCGAACCGGCCCAGCCACCGCGTCGCCGCCCGGTCGTAGCGGTCGTCGTCGACGCCGCGCATCAGCAACACGATCCGCAGAGCGTCCACGAGGTCAACGTGGGGCAACTCGAGCGCAGCGGCGTGAACGAGGCCTAGATTGCCCCGGTTCAACGCCTTGCGAAAACGCCCATAGGCCGAGCCCTGACTCGTCATGCGAACGCATGTTCGCATAGTCCACGGATGCAGGCACAGCGTTTAGCCGCGGAGCACGAGCGGACTCGATCCAGCGCGCCGTCCCGTAAGCGTCCGTCTTAGATCGTCCGGGCCGGCGGGCGAGGAGGGTCGTGATCAGCTCATCGTCGATGTCGGAGTGGTTCGTATGGCATCGGAGCGGCAGATGGCGACGACGGGCCCAAAGTGCCGGCGGCCAGCCGCGAGAGGCCTGCCCCTCAGCGCGATTTCCACCCGCGGACCGGACTAGGATCTCGGAATGGATCGAGACGCGCTGCGGGCACTCCAAGCGCCGTTGAAGGAGCGCTACCGGGCCGACCCCGATGCGGCGCGCGTCACGCTGAGGGCGTCCTCGACGCTCGACGAGGGCCTGTCATGCTCGGTGCGGACTGGACGCGCGATCGCGCAGGCCGGGCTTCATCCCGCCACCGGCGGCGACGGGACGCTGCTCTGCTCGGGTGACATGCTGCTCGAGGCCCTCGCCGCCTGCGCCGGTGTCACGCTGCGCGCAGTCGCGACCTCGCTCGGGATACCCGTGGCATCGGGCCGCGTTCGCGCCGAGGGCGATCTGGATTTCCGCGGGACCCTGGGCATCGACCGCCATGCCTCGGTCGGCTTCTCATCGGTTCGCCTCCACTTCGATCTCGATACGCCGGCGGACGCCGGCCAGGTCGGCAAGCTGCTCGAGCTCACCGAGCGCTATTGCGTCGTCTACCAGACACTCGCGACCAGCCTCACCGTCACGACAACCGTCGCATCCAACTGAACGGGCCCGCCGGGTTCTGCGCGCTGCTGGTCTGTGCGAGCACCGGTCGCGATGGCGGTATCCAGGTTCACCTCGGGGTGTCCTACCCGGCGACCTGGGGCCACCGAGACTCGGGAGCGACGCGCCTGCTGGCGGGAGCTGCGGTCGTGTGCGGCTGCTCCGCCGCCCGCCAGGCCGGTTCAGGGGGTACGGTGGCGCTCGCCTAGGACACTCGGGTAACGCCGGCTCGCCCCGGCCCCATCGGCCCAACCGCAAAGGAATTCGCAGATGGCAATCCACGGGAGCACCTTGCCGGTCTCGCTGGCCTTCGTCACGAAGGGCGTAGCAGTGAACATTCTCGTGCCTTCGCAACCCGAGCCCGGCGGAGGGCCGAGTCCAGGGTTCGTGAAGGCGCCGGTCGTCGGTCCCGACCCGGCGGACAGATTTCTCGCCAACCCCGCCGTCCTGCGCCTCGACACCGACCCGGTCCGGTGGGTCGTCTACGCCGTCACGACCGACGGCCGGCTCGCCCAGTTCGAGCACGTCGACGGTCGGTGGCGGATCGACTTCCCCATCGACCAGGAGGATCTCCCGGCGGTCGCCTTCGCTGGGACGGTCACGGTGATCCACGGGGCCGGGCCCGATGCTCGGGAGATCTTCGGCACCTCGACCGCGGGGCGGCTCGTCCGGGTGCTCCTCGACGGCGACCGCGCGATGGTCGACTTCCCGGCCGAGCAGGCCGAGGGGGCTCCCGGCCAGCCGCCCGCCCAGGATCGCGTGTTCGCCGGTGCTCCGGTGGCCATTGAGTTCGACGCGGCGGCGCGCAAGCGCCTCGTGTACGGCCTGACGCGCGCAGGCGTGCTCGTCGAGCTCTGGGGCGACGGGGACCGCTGGCAGCTCGGCTCCCCGGCCGAGGAGGCCGGCGACGGGGGACTCCGGTTCCGGGGAGGCCTGGCGGCGGCCCTCGCCGGCAAGGGCACGGCCGACGTCACCAAGCACGTTGCCGGGGTCACCACGGATGGGGTCCTGGTCGAGCTCACCGGAAAGTACGGCGTGCGCGGCGCGACGCACTACGGGGAGGATTCGCGCTTCCGCGGCGACGGCATCGGGATGTTCACCGGACCGCCCGACTACCACGGCCTCGTGCTCGCCGCGGTCACGACCACCGGGCGGCTCGTCTGCTTCGACGCGGCCGGCCGGACGCTCGAGCCGGCCGCGCTGGCCGAACATCCCGAGTCGGATTTCGCCCGCGTCGTCGGCGGCGCCGTCGCCGACGGGTGGATCCACGTCCACGCGATCACCGCGACCGGGACGATCGTCGAGCTGCGCAGCGGGAAGATCGATGGCCCTTCGCTGCTGACGCTGCCCTGGTCGGGTTGGAGCTACATGCGGCTGGCGAGCTTCGACGAGTTGGAGGGGGAAGAGGAGCGGGAGGCCCGCCGGAGGTAGGGCCGCCGACCGATCGGCGGTCCCCGCCTCGAGCGCACCGCGGCGGGCGCCCGATCACCGGCCGCCGACTGATTCGCCACGGCTCAAGCCCCCCGGCCTGCGCCGAGGACGTCAGAGGCCGGGCGGGTGGCGGACGACGTAGCCGGCGGACGACCGGGCGTCGGCCTGCCACCGGGAGCCGGTCGCCGACTGGCCGCTCGTGTCGAAGCGCCGGCCGTTGATCGTCATGAACGCGTGGCCCGGGTTCGAGTACACGGTGATCCAGCGCCCCGGCCCGGGCGATCCGTAGGACTCGAGCTGGGAGGAGTCCATCGGGACGTCGAGGGCCCGGGCGGCATGGAGCACGTAGGAGACGGTCCCCGAGCAGTCGAGGCCGCTCGACGCGAAGCTCGCGAACGTTCCGTGGCCGCCCCCGTAGACGTAGGGGAGCCGGGCGATCCGGTTGGCCGCGTCGATCGCCCAGAGGATCCGCAGCGGCAGCCCCCCCGGGGCTCGGCCGCCCGAGGCCGCGCCGGGGTGGAGGACGGCGTGGGTCCCCCGCACCCCGAGGGCGGCCCATGTCGCCGGTCCGACGACGCCGTCGGCCCCGAGGCCGCGCCGGCTCTGGAAGTGGCGCACGGCGGCGGCCGTCCCGGGTCCGAAGACCCCGTCGGCGGCCACGCCGAGATGGCGCTGGAGGAGGCGCACGGCGCCCGAGGCCGGTGGGGCCGCCCGACCGGTCGTCGCCCGGCCACCCCCGCGGGAGGCGTTTCGGTGGAGGCCGGCCACCCGCTCGAGCATGCTGAGCGTCTCGGCTCCGACGCGCCCGTCGGGGGCCAGATGGTGATGGCGCTGGAAGACTTTGACCGCCGCCGCCGTCCCGGCCCCGAACAGTCCGTCGGCGTGGAGGTGGAGCAGGGCCTGGACCCGGGCCACCCCCGGACCCTTGTCGTGGCGGCGCAGCGACCTGGCGTCGGCCGGGGCGGCCAGGACGGCGCCGGCACAGGACAGGGCGGCGAGCGCGCTCGCCAGTCCACGCCGGCTCGTATCGGGTCGGTTCATCGGCTCCATTCGGATGTCGGGTCCCCGCCGGGCCTACGAGGTGAGCTGACGGGCTCGCGGTCATCCGACCGCTACGCCGCACGATCGCGGCGATTCGCCCCGGCCGATGCCCCGAGCGGGGCGCCGGCTTTGGTTCCCCCGATCCCGCCGCCTGGGCGGACGGGACTCGGCTGGCGTGGGTCGAGAACGTATCAGCGGCCGGCAGAAGTCCTGCAAGCTGCAATGTTCCTTGCAGCCGGGCGCTCACGCGCGCTCGAGCTCGGGTTCGGCCGGCGGGGCCGGCTTCGCGGTCGGTCGATCGCCAGGTGGGGGAGCCGGCGCTCGAGCCAGGCCGGGAGCCTCCGGGTCCGGACCGAGGCGCCCAGCATCTGCTTGACAGGTGACCATATAGTCACCTATTGTCTCGGCCATGGACGACGTATTCAGGGCCCTGGCCGATCCGACCCGCCGCAGCCTGCTGGATGAGCTGTTCAACGAGGATGGCCAGAGCCTCAGCGCGCTCGAGCAGCGGCTTCCGATGACGAGGTTCGGCGTGATGAAGCACCTTCGGGTGCTCGAGGAGGCCGGCCTCGTGACCACGCGCAAGCGCGGCCGCGAAAAGCTCCATTTCCTGAACCCCGTCCCGATCCGGCTCGTCCACGACCGCTGGGTCAGCAAGTTCGCCGAGCCCTGGGCCGCCACCCTGAGCGACCTCAAGCACCGACTGGAGGACAAGACCATGGAGAAGGTTTTCGAGATCTACATCAAGACGACCCCGGAGCGCCTGTGGGAGGCCATCACCGACAGCGACCTCCGGCGGCGCTACAACTTCGGGGTGGGCGTCGAGTCCGACTGGACGCCCGGCTCGCGCTACGAGGGGACCCATCCCGGGGCGCCCGGGCCGCTGTGCGACGGAGAGAACCTCGAGGTCGATCCGCCGCACCGGCTCGTCCAGAGCTTCCGGGCCACCTGGAGCGAGGACGTCCGCCGGGAGGGGACATCGCGGGTGACCTGGGACATCGAGCCGGTCGGCGACTCCTGCCGCCTCCTCGTCACCCACGACCAGCTCACCGAAGGCGCCAGCGCCGAGATCTACGGCGGGTGGCCCATGATCCTCTCCGGGCTGAAGACGCTCCTGGAGACCGGGGAGTCACTGACCACCCCGGGCTCGCTCCGCTACGACCAGGTTCCCCACCCCGCCGCCTGAGCCGCCCGGCCGCTCGCCCGCGCCGCCCCGGGTTCCGGCGGCGGCGCGGCCGGCCCGGACCGCCATCTCCGCGGGGGGGCCGAGGCGCGCGGGCGTGGCCCGCGCGTCAGCAGCGCTCGGACCAACGTTGCCCCTACGTGCCGAACTCCGGTCACACGCCATTCGACGGGAGACGTGAAGCTCTCCACGCATGATCCGCCCGTCGGGTGTCTGCGTGTTGGCGTGCGCGGGCGATCTGCTCGGGCAGCTCGTCGGCGTCTCGTTCGCCTTGCCCGGTCGGGTGCCCTGACGGGCTGACGCGATCGGCGGCGGGTGAGCGTGCATTTCCGGATCACCTCCGGGGATGTCGGGCCCGAGGCCGCCCGCAGAGCGGCGCCGGGGCAACTTGATGGGACGGTCATGGCAGCGGCGTGCCGGGGGAGCTCGGCGATGTCGGGCCGAAGATCAGCTGCCCGGTGAGGTCGCCGTCGACTTCCTCGGCGCGGGCCTGGGTGAGCGCCGTGTTCGGGCTCACGCCGATGTCGCGGACGAGCTCGGCGGTGCGGCTGATGGCGCGCCGGATCGCGTCGTGCTCGAGGTCGCCGAGGGGTAGCGCGAGGGCGCGTCGGCGCGCGTTGCGCAGGTGCAGCGCCACCAGCCGCTCAGCCTCCGGGCGGGTGTTGGTGGCGTGAGCATCTGCCAGCCGGCAGGTGCAGAAGCCCTGGCTCTCGCTGCCGCTCGGGGCGGCCGGGGCGCCTCG
>JAXDHK010000426.1:0-2569 GCA_034664545.1 Solirubrobacteraceae bacterium | reverse complement strand
AGCCGGGGTGACGGTCGACAGGACGCCCACCATGGCGGCGATCGACGCCAGTCCGAGAACTGCGAACCTTCGGACGCCGGTTGGTCGCCGGACTCGATGTGACCTCATATGAATCCCCTGCCTTCTGTTGACGCGGAAGCGAGCCGCCACCATAGGCGCGGCGGCGACGTCCGGGCAAGCGTTTCGGTGATCTTGAAAATGACCGCCCCGGAGTCCGATTTCACCGCTCAGAGTCCCCCGGTCCGGTAGACCTCGAGCAGGGCCTCCCCGCGAGCGGTGCGGGAGACGAGGACGTTGCGACCCCGGCGCTGCCGGGTGACGAGGCCCGCGGCCTCCAGGCTGTCGACGTGGTGGGTGGCGACGCTCGGCACGGCTCGGAGCGACTCGGCGACGGCGCCGATGCCCGTCGGACCCTCCATCGCGCGGAGGATCTGGGCCCGCGGGGTGCCGAGCAACGCCTCGAGAGGCGCGGCCGGGGGCTCGACGGGCTCGAGGCCGAGCACCGATCGCACGGGATAGGCGATCGACTCGATGACGTCCCCCGTCCGGGCCACGATCGAGCTGCGCTCGCCGGCCACCAGGGGCATCAGGACGAGGCCGTTCTCGGGGAGGCGGACCCGCCCGTCGTGGAACCGGCACTCCAGCCGCCACCGACCCGTCTCGACCCTCCCCCCGGCGAGGAGCCCGTCGAGGAGGTCGAGTTGGGCGTCGAGCGCCGTGGCCGTCCCGATTCGCTCGACCTCCCGGTCGAGGGCCGGCCGAGCCTGACGCCAGACCGGACCGAAGCCCTTCCAGCCCCGGAGGAGGCTCGTCGCGTAGCGGCGCAGCCAGCCCGAGGGATCGCGCTCCGCGACGTCCCAGGACCCGTTCCCGAGCCAGGCGTTGTAGCCGGCGATCTCGTCGGCCAGCGGCTCGATCGGCGTCGCCAGCATCCGCTCGATCCCCTCGCTCAATGATTCGCCCGGCGCCTCGACGAGGCCGAGGAGCGGATCCGGGATCAGCATCGGACCCGGCCGCGACAGCGGGTAGAGCGTCTCGTAGTCCTGTTCGCGCAGGTGGGTCCGGACGGCTTCGGACCAGGCCGGCGGGGTACCGGTGCCGGCGGCCCCGCCGACCGCCCCCCGGACGGCCTGACTGAGCGACGGGACCGGAGAGATGGCGACCCGAAGCGGGCTCCGGCGAACGTCGTCCGCCTCGATGTATTCGAACCCGGTGCCCATGGCCTGCCCCTTCCTCCGACCGACATTACGACTCTGGCCTAGCACCGGCATCCCGCTCGCAAACGTCTCTGTGACCGACGTCACACAAGCACCCGGACCCGCCGGATACGCTTCATTCATAGGTTGGATCCGAAGGGCGCATCCGGCCAGCAAGTCAGGCCGAGGCGGTGCGGGCCCTTCACACAGCAGTCATCTGCGATCGCTCACCCGACTGGTGAGCGCCGGATCCCATCCGCGCCGAGGCGGCCGAGCTGGTTCCGCCGCGGCAAGGCTCACAGGCGGTGCTTGCGAGTAGCGCCGTCACATCACGCCGATCTCGTCACCGGCACGAGGCTGGGACGACGCCGCACCGCACCTGCTCGGTCCACGGGCGGGATGTCCCGATATAAAGGAGTGGCACAAAACCATGGCGCACAACACCGTCAAGTCGCTGGCAGGAGTCGCCGCCGCCGCCGGGCTCGCCGCGCTGAGCCTCGCCGGCGCCTCGGCCGCATCGGCATCGACCTCGCCGGCAGCAGTCGGCAGCGTGCTCAGCAGATCGGCGGCCGGGACGGTGAGCTGGCGCACCCCGGCCGCCCGGGCCGGCGCCACGAGCCTGGCGAGCACGGCCGACCCGTCCCCCGGCGCCGCCCCCGGGGCGGCGACCGTGATCACCCTGGCGAGTCCTAGCGCACCCAGCAGGTACGCGTTCCCGCTCAGCCTCCCGGCGGGCAGCGCCGCCGCGCTCCAGCCTGACGGCAGCCTCCTGATCACCCGCGCCGGCCAGCCGCTCGGATCGTTCCGGCCCCCGTGGGCGAGGGACGCGACCGGGCGGGCGCTTCCGACCCATTACACGCTCGCCGGCCGGGCGAGGACCGGCTACGTCCTGACCCAGCACGTGGCAACCCCGGGGGCCACCTTTCCGGTGACCGCCGATCCCCACTACACGTGGGGCTGGGTGACCGGGACGATCTACTTCAACAAGGTCGAGACGAAGAAGTTCGCCGTCGGCGTGGGCATCGCCGCCTTCATCGCGACCTTCACCGGGCCCTGGGCCCCCCTGGTCCGCGGGTACGTCGCCGTCATCGGCGCCGTCGCCGGTTGGGCGATCGCCGACGGGAAGTGCGTCGACTTCAAGTCGACCGGAACGGCCCACGAATACGGCGGCAGCCAGGGCGACGGGTACTGCCGGTAGACGCCGGTCGATCCATCGGCGAGCCGGTCTCGGCTCGCCACCCGGGCCCAGGCGCGGCGGTGGCCACGACGATGACGTGGCCGCCAGCCGCCAGGCCGGCGTCCGCGTCGGAGGTGTCCCGCCGAGCTCGCCAAGGGAAGCACCGACATGCGACCCTGGTCTCGGGGGAGGCGGA
>JAXDHK010000425.1:0-6133 GCA_034664545.1 Solirubrobacteraceae bacterium | reverse complement strand
CGCCTACAGCAACGGCCGGGTCCGGGATCTCTCGCAGTTCCTCCTGGTCGACGCCCCGCCGATCGCCTGCACGCGCTGCTCGAAGCCGGGGAGCACGGCCGCGAGCTTCGAGACCGGCCTCGAGTTCGGGGGCGGGAGGCAGAAGCCGAGCTTCAACGCCTACCGGATGCCGATCTTCCTCCCCCAGTCGACCGTCCGGCGCGGGTCGACGCTGCGGGTGTGGGGCATGGTCCGTCCCGCTCCGGGCGGGGCCTCCCAGCGGGTGTCGATCGAGTTCCGGCCCGGCCGGACCGGAGCGTTCAAGCGCTTGGCGCTCGTGCGGACGCGCTCGCACCCGGCCTACCTGGACACCCGGGTGCACCTCCCCCGCTCCGGGCAGCTGCGTCTGGCCTGGCGGGCGCCGAGTGGGGCCTTGCTCCACAGCCGCAACGTCAACGCCGTCGCCCGCTGAGCCCCGCACGGGGCCCGGTCCGCCGCCCGCCCCGCTCCTCCCCACCCGCCCTTCCCGCCCCGGGGCAGCGCGGGCGGGGCGCGGCCCCGGCGAACGGTCCTTCCTTCAGCAGCCGGTGGTCGGGTCGGGCGTGGGCAGCGGGTAGACCGGCGTGCACTCGATGTACTGCTGGACGCGGAAGGCGCCGAGGCCGCTGTAGAGCGGGTAGGCGGTGAGGTCGAGGTCCTGGGTGAAGAGCGTCGTCTTGATGTTCACGTTGTCGCCGATGATCGCCCCCTGGATGGCCCCGCAGACGTCGCCGCTGATCACGAAGAGGATGCTCACGGTGTTGCAGTTGTCGACGGTCACGCTCGAGGTCGGGGCGTAGACCACGAAGCTCTGGATCGGCGTGGATGATCCGACCCCGGCGAGGCTGACCGGCCGGGCCTTGATCGTGACCGAGGTGTTGTTGTCGTACCCGCCCCCGTCGCCGACCACGTAGATCTGGAGGCCGCTGGCGCCGGTCGCGCTGGTCGTGTTGGCGAGCAGGTTGCCGACGCCGCCGTTGGCCGCGAAGTTGCCCGCGGCCCCGACCTTGCCCGTGCAGCGGGCGGAGGAGGGACTGTCGATGAAGATGCGCACCGGAGCGGCGGACGTCGCGTTGGCGGTCACCGTCCCGGCGGAGGTGAAGTTGCAGAAGACGTAATCGCCGGGCGGGATCGTGATGGTGCTGCCCGACGGGACGGTGACCGTGTTGTTGATCGAGCTGTAGTAGGCGGCGAAGTCGGCGCAGTTGGCCTGGCGGGAGACCGTGGCGTCGGCCGCCGGGCAGCTCGCCTTGGACGGGGAGATCGAGACGGGCGAGCGGGTGAAGGACGAGCTCCCCTGGGAGACGTGGGAGATCGCGATGCCGCTGGTGATCGACGTCCCGTAGGTGACCGACCCGAACAGCCCGCCGCCGAGCGAGGTGTTGGCGAACACCGTCGGGAGGCTGACGCTCCCGTTGGCGCGGGCGTTGCCGTTGAGCGTGGCCGCCCCGACCGTCAGGCCGAGGGTGGTCAGGCTGGTCCCCTGCATGGTCAGGTTGCCCGTCGCCTCGAGCGCCTCGAACGGGTCGAGGGGGGCGAGGATGGCCTCGACCCGGCGGATCGTGTAGCCGAAGGTGCTGGCGGAGTTGCCGGCGTCGTCGTAGCCGACGGCGACGACCTTCGCGCTCAGCGAGCGGTGCTGGCCGTTGTTGGCGGCCCCGGGGATGAACCGGGCCTGGAAGTAGGAGTGGTCGCCGACCGGGAAGCTGGCCGAGCCGGAGGCGGGGTGGCCGGGTCCGCTGGTGTCGGGGCAGACCCCGGCGGCGTCGGCGCTCGCGGTGGCGACCCCGGTGACCTTGAGGTTGACGTCGACGGTGGGGACCACGCAGTCGAGGAAGCTCGACAGCTGGAGCGGGCCACCGTTCCACTCGAGCTGCTCGAGCGGGAGCTCGTTCTGCTGGTAGAGGATGGTCGAGATCCCGGCGTCCGCGGCTTGGAGGGCGCGCTTGACGCGGACGTCGCGGTCGGCGTGGCTGCGCGAGGAGAGGGTCTCCCCGAGGGTGGCCGCGCCGATGGCGAGGGCGATCGCGAGCATGGCGACCGCGACCATGATCACGTAGCCGTCCTCGCTCGAGGCGGCTCGGGCCAGGCGGGACGAGATGGACCTTCTGACGGGGCGGGGATCGGTCATCGCGGTCATCCGATGTTGAGTCCGAGGTGAAGGCCGATGGCCGAGCTCGGCTGGTTGGACGGAATCGGGTTGGAGAAGACGGTCGAGACGTATACGGGGGCGTTCGGTCCGATCGACTGGGAGGTCGTCGGGTTGGCGAGCTTGACGGCGACGACCACCCGGCGGGCGTCGTCGGCGGCGCAGGTGTTGGCCACCCCGGTCAGGGCGGTCGCCCGGGTGAGGCAGGGAACCGTCGCCTGGGTGACGTAGGTGTAGACGGTGGCGGTGCCGCTGCCGACGGTGGCGGGCGCGCTCGGGGTGACCTGACCGGTCGTCGCGCTGATCTCCAGGGGCTCGCCGTTGTTGCTGGCGACGCTGCTGATCTGGCCCTGGGTCGAGTCGTTGTAGTTGATCTCGATCAGGTAGTACGGAGACGAGCTCGACCAGTTCCTGATGAAGTAATTGGGGTCGGTCGGGTTGGTCGGGAGAACCGCGTCGGTCGGTGCGGTGGGCTTGGCGGTCAACGCGAGGGCGCTGAAGCCGTAGCGCGAGACGATCGTGCGGATCTTCTCGATCTGCTGCTGGGCCACCGAGTAGAGCTGGGCCTGGCGCTGGCCGGCGAGCGCGCTGTCGTTGTTCTGGATGAAGGTCGTCGACATGGCGCCGATCACGACGAGCGTGACGAGCATGGCCACGAGCACCTCGATCAGGGTGAACCCCCGGGCGTCGCGCCCCGGCGCGGCGAGTCGGCGGCCGATCCGGCGCAGCGCGCTCATGAGTAGTCCCTCAGGGCGACGCCGTCCTGGAGGGTGATGCTGCTCGTCCCGGCGACGGTCCGGGTGTGCGTCGAGTCGGCCAGGCTCGTGACCTGGGCCTGGATGTTGATCGAGACGAAGGCGGGATTCGCCGTGACCGAGGAGCCGTCGGCGGCGGTGGCGGTGAACGTGGCGGCGGTGACGCCGGTGATCTCGGGAACCGCGGTGGCGGAGCCGAGCTGCCGGGTGCAGCTGGCCCCCGGGGTGCACGTCCAGACGACCTGGGTGCCGGCCGCGGTGCTGCCGGCGTTGGGGAGATAGAAGGTCGCCGTCGCGACGCCGCCGACGTTGGTGACCGAAACCGGGGTCGAGTTGACGCCGGCGGAGTTGCTCACGAGCTGGGCCTCGCGGAGGTCCCGGGTGAGCTGGGACAACCCGACCGAGGCCTCGCGGGCGGCAACCGAGCGGCTCGAGACGGCGTTCTGCTGGTTGAGCGAGACGATGATGAAGGTCATGGGGGCCCCGACGACGATCACGGCGAGGACCATGGCGAGCATGAGCTCGTTGAGGCTGAACCCGGCCTCCCCGCGGAGCCCGCGCAACCGAGCACGAACACCCCCGACTTCATCTGGAGGACCCGGGGGCCCGTATTTCCTGGCGCTCACAGCCGATCCCGCCTCAGCCTCGATTGACGATGACGCCGGCTTGGCGCCCCTCGTC
The DNA here is from genome assembly GCA_034664545.1 of Solirubrobacteraceae bacterium. Classification (GTDB taxonomy): domain Bacteria; phylum Actinomycetota; class Thermoleophilia; order Solirubrobacterales; family Solirubrobacteraceae; genus Palsa-513. The sequence goes on along the minus strand of JAXDHK010000425.1, from coordinate 2,530 downwards.
GGGGCGGCGTCCGGCCTGGGATCAATGTCGGCGCCGGGCGGACCCGGCTTGAGCCCACCGGCGGGCGCCGACCAACGTTCGTCGAGACGGTCGGCGGGCTACGTCGGGCGCGGCGGGTCTACTCTGGTTGGACCCACGGCTCCAGACGAGAGGATTCACCGCGCATGACCGAAGCGAACGTGATCACGGCCGCAGGCCTCGAGGCCCTCACCGCCGAGCTGGCGGAGCTCGAAGGAGAGGGGCGGCGGGAGATCGCCGAGCGCATCAAGACCGCCCGGGAATGGGGCGACCTGAAGGAGAACAGCGAGTACCACGACGCCAAGAACGACCAGTCCCACCTGGAGACGAAGATCGCCAAGCTCCGCGAGCGAATCTCCCGGTCGGAGATCATCGAGCCGGCGCCGACCGGCGACGGAGCCGTCGTCTTCGGCTCGGTCGTGGTCGTGGCCGACGAGGCGGGGACCGAGCAGACGTGGACGATCGTGAGCTCCCACGAGGCCTCCCCGAAGGAGGGCCGGCTGTCGATCGAGTCCCCGGTGGCCAAGGCGCTGACCGGCCGGCGGGCCGGCGAGAAGACCTCGATCCCGCTGCCCCGGGGATCGCGGACCTTGACCGTCCTCAGCGTCGCCTGAGGGATTTCTTGGGAGCGCGTTCGGGTTTGCGTGATGTCGCCGGCGACTTGGGAGGGGTCGGGTCGTCGGCCACGGTGGCGCCGTAGGTGAGACGGGCGGTCCGGTAGACGCACTCGTACTTGGTCAGCGCGCCGGCGGCGAGCTGGGTCGTCGGGCGGAAGAGCTCGGTGCAGGAGCCGCGGGGCCGGCTGGCCCGCCAGCCCGTGGCTCGGTCGAGGGACACGGCGAGCGCCGGGGCCCAGGTGGGCACGGCCAGGGCGACGACGTCGCCCGGTCGGACCGGGATCGGCCGGGCCAGGTCGAAGGACATCGTGCGCCCGAAGTAGGGGGTAAGGGTGACGAGGGGACCGGCGTCGGTCACCCGGAAGCGGTAGGCGGCCCCCTGATGGAGGATGACCAGCCCGGCGCGGGCCGGGCCGTGGGCGGCCTTCGCGAAGTAGGCGATTTGGTCGGGGGTCAGGGCGGCGAGCTTGATGCTCCAGCTCGTGACCTTCCCCGGCCGCTGGACGACCATTGTGTTGTGACGCCCGGCGATGGCCGCCTGGAACCCGGTCGTCGCGGTGATCACCTCACACGGGGCGCCGGGGCAGCTCGGGGCGACCGAGGCCGACGAACCGGCGAGCCCGAGCTGCTCGAGGGCGTCGGGGGCGCCGCCGGCGGCCGGCGGGGCCAGGTAGAGACCGACCGCCAGGGCGGCGGCCAACCGCCGGGCGGTCGGGCCCGGAAGGCGTCGTGCTGGTGTATGTCGAGCGGCCACGGCGATCCTCCCCGGATCGCCCCGACGGGCCTCGGGGCCCGAGCATCATGCCAGCGTGGCCGGGGCGATGCCCGGCTGGGCGTCGGTTTGCGCGGAGCGCGATCGGGGGAGGACGACCGCCGGGATGCCCGACCGATGCCACTAGCCGCCCTGCTCGACGTCGACGGGACCCTCGTCGACACCAACTACCAGCACGCTCTGTCGTGGTTTCGGTCCTTCCGCGACCACGAGATCGTGATCCCGATCTGGCGTCTGCACCGACACATCGGGATGGGCGGCGACCAGCTCGTCCCGGCGGTGGCCGGGGAGCGCGTCGGTGAGGAGATGGGCGAGGATCTCCGCGCCGGCGACAAGCGTCACTTCCACGAGATGATCGACGAGTGTGAGCTGATGCCCGACGCCCGCCGCCTGATCGAGGTGCTGCACGCCCGGGGCGCGGAGATCGTCCTGGCCAGCTCGGCCAGCGAGGGGGATCTCGACCACTACCGGGCGATGCTCGACGCCGACGACCTGATCCACGCGGCGACCTCGAGCGCCGACGTCGAGAAGACCAAGCCCGAGCCCGACCTGATCCTGGCCGCGATGGACAAGGTCTCAGACCCCGACCGGGCGGTCATGGTCGGGGACTCGACCTGGGACTGCGAGGCCGCCCGCCGGGCCGGGATCCCGGCGATCGCCCTCCTGACCGGGGGCTTCGCCGAGTCCGAGCTCCGGGAGGCGGGCGCCGAGGCCGTGTTCGAGTCGATCGCCGATCTGATCGACGCGATCGACGACACCGCTCTGCGGGGGTAGCACCGCCACCCTCCGACGGGCGAGTGCTTCGGTCGCTCGCGGCCTCAAGGCCGGTCCAGCCCCCGTCGATGAGATTGGAATGCCCGGGACCCGGATCGTCGCCGTCGGCGCAGCAGGAATCGATCCGCCGTCCGCGAGGCGCTGGCGTCCGCGATCGACGGTGGACTGGCGGGCGGACTCACTGGCCGCCTACGCGGTTCCCCTCCTCGGGATGCTATTCGCGTGTGCGTTGGTGGTCAGCCGGAGCCCCGATGCCGTCACGCACGCCCAGTTCTGGGCCGAGGACGGGAAGATCTTCTACGCGAACGTCTACCGACACGGCGTGCTGTCCACCGTCTTCGTCCCTATC